>NZ_JBJGZL010000014.1:0-102768 GCF_054050495.1 Blastococcus sp. SYSU D00922 | reverse complement strand
CCCCCCCCCCCCCCCCCCCCCCCCCCCCCCCCCCCCCCCCCCCCCCCCCCCCCCCCCCCCCCCCCCCCCCCCCCCCCCCCCCCCCCCCCCCCCCCCCCCCCCCCCCCCCCCCCCCCCCCCCGGGCGGGGTCAGCCGGCGATGGCGGCGACCGGGGCGGTGCGGGCGGCGCGCCGGGCCGGCAGCACCGAGGCGAGCAGGCCCGCCAGGGTGGCGGCGGCGACGATCGCGACCACCTGCAGCCACGGCACCGACAGCACGATCTCGCCCACCGAGCCCAGCACCGACGCCGCGCCGATCAGCCCGTACGCGCCACCGATCAGCACGCCGAGCACCGCCGCGACCCCGGCGACCAGCACCGCCTCCCAGGCCAGCAGGCCGCGCAGCTGACGGCGGGTGAGCCCCAGCGCGCGGAGCAGCCCGTTCTCCTGACGCCGCTCGACCACCGACAGCGCCAGCGTGTTTCCGACGCCGATCAGCGCGATGACCACCGCGACACCCAGCAGCCCGGTCACCACGAGGAGCAGCAGGTCGAGCACCTCGTCGATCTGGTCCCGCAGCGTCACCAGGCCGGTCACCTGCGCCGACGGGTCCGCCTCGGCCACGACGTCGGTGATCTCGTCGACCACGTCCACCTGACCGTCGGGGTCGGCGTCGGCGAGCCGCAGCCACAGCTCGCCGAGCACCGGCTCCGGGGCGAGGGCGCGCAGGTCCTCCGCGGTCAGCATCAACGGCTGGTCGCTGTCGACGACCAGCGTGGAGAAGTCGCGCTCCCGCCCCGGCTCGCCGAGGCTCACGCCGTCGCCGTCCCGCACCCCCCACTCCTGGGCCAGCCACTCCGGCACCAGCGCCTGACCGGGGAGCGGCAGGGGCATGTCGTCCGTCGACCGCAGGACCGGCTCGGTCCGGGCGGTGTCGACGCCGTACGTCCAGTTCGGCACGTCGCCGGGTCCTGCGACGTCGGCCTGGAGGACGCCGGCGCCGCGCTCCACGCCGTCCAGGTCGCCGAGCGTCCCGAGCAGCGACTCCGGCAGGCCGCCGTCGAAGCTGCTCACCACGATGTCGGTCGGGAACTCAGCGACCAGCCCGGCCTGGGCGGTCGCGCGGGTGGAGGCGGCACCGACGACGAAGGCACTGGTGAGCGTGACGCCGATGAGCAGCGCGGTGGCCGTCGCCGCCGTCCGCCGGGGGTTGCGGGTGGCGTTGCCGGCGGCCAGGTGCGCCGGCACCCCGCCGAACCGCCCGGCCAGCCGGCCCGCGGCAGCGACGACCGGCGGCACCGCCCGCTGGGCCAGCAGCACGACCCCGAGGAAGCTGAGCACCCCGCCGGGCAGGGCGACCAGCACGCTGCCCATGACGACCCCGAGCCCCATGAGGCCGATCCCCGGCAGGAGCAGCGCCAGCCCTAGGACCAGCCGCAGGACGCCGGGCCGGGAGCGCAGCGGCGCCGGGTCGACCGGGCGGAGGGCCGCCAGGGGCGCGACCCGGGTGGCGGCGCGGGCAGGGGCGAGCGCGGCGAGCAGGGTGACCAGGGTGCCGAGCAGGACGCCGGCCACCGGCGCGTACCAGGGCACCGACAGCCCGGCGAGCGGGATCGGGGTGTCCGAGCTGCCGGCGAGCGCCGACATGCCGGCGGCCAGGCCGATACCGGCGGCCACGCCGAGCGCCGAGGAGGCCAGCCCGGTCAGCAGCGCCTCGCCGAGGACGCTGCGCCGGACCTGCCGGGCGGTGGCGCCGACGCAGCGCTGCAGCGCCAGCTCGCGGGTGCGCTGGGCCAGGAGGACGGCGAAGGTGTTCGCGATGACCAGCCCGGCGACCAGGACGGCGACGGTGCCGAACACCAGCAGCACGGCGGCCAGGGCGGTGGCGTTGCCCATCATCGAGGCGGCGGCGTCCTCGGCGCGCTCGGTACCGGTGACCACCGCGACCGGCCGGTCGCGCAGCAGCGACGCCACGTCGGTCCGGACCTGCTCGTCCGAGACCCCCGGCGCCGCGGCGACGCGCAGCTCCGTGGGGTCGACGGCGCCCCAGGCCCGGGCCTGCTCCGGGGTCACGAAGCCCCGCCCGTACAGCCCTGCCTCGGGATCGCCGCTGAGGTCGACGACGCCGGTGACCGTCGCCTCGGACGTGGTCGTGTTCCCCTCGTCGTCGTAGGTGGTGAGGGTGAGGACGTCGCCGACGGCGGCGCGGGCGCGGTCGCTCACGGCGATCTCGCCCGCCCGGTCCGGCAGCGTCCCTTCGGAGACGCGCTGCCAGCGCAGCGCGGGATCGTCGGCGACGGTGTCGACCGAGAGGTACTGCGAGCCGGTGCGGCCCGGCACGTCGGCCTGGACCGACGTCTCCCAGGAGGGGGCGACGGCGCGCACCGACGACAGCCCGGCCACGGCGTCGGCCTCGTCTTCCAGGGAGGACCCGTCGTCGGAGGTGACGACCGCGGCGGCACCGGTGTACCGAGCGCCGACGGCGTCCAGCACGGTGCTGCGGGCGGTCTGGTTGAGCACGAGCGTGGCCACGACGAACCCGACCGCGATGACGACGGCCAGCGTCGAGGCCAGCAGCCGGGCGGCGTGCGCCCGGACCTGCGCGAGGAGGACGGTGCGCACCGGTCAGGCCCCCAGTCCGCGCAGCGCGTCGAGCACCGTCTCGGCCGTGGGGTCGGTCAGCTCGCCGGCCAGGCGGCCGTCGGCCAGCAGCACGACGCGGTCGGCGTAGGACGCGGCCACCGGGTCGTGGGTGACCATGACGACGGTCTGGCCGGTCTCCTTGACGCTCGAGCGCAGGAGGCCGAGCACCTCGGCGCCGGAGCGGGAGTCCAGGTTGCCGGTGGGCTCGTCGGCGAACACGACGTCGGGGCGGGGGAGCAGGGCGCGGGCGATCGCCACGCGCTGCTGCTGGCCGCCGGAGAGCTCGTGCGGGCGGTGGCCGAGGCGCTCGCGCAGGCCGAGGCGGGCGATGACCGCGTCCAGCCAGGCCTTGTCGGGGCGCTGCCCCGCCAGCGTCATGGGCAGGACGATGTTCTCCCGCGCGTCCAGCACGGGCAGCAGGTTGAACGACTGGAAGACGAAGCCGATCCGCCGGCGGCGCAGTCGGGTCAGCTCGTCGTCCCGGAGGCGGGTGAGCTCGGTCGAGCCGAGCCACACCTCACCGGCCGTGGCCGTGTCGAGACCGGCCAGGCAGTGCATGAGCGTGGACTTGCCCGAGCCGGACGGGCCCATGATGGCGGTGAACTCACCGGCGGTGAAGGCGACGTCGACACCGGCCAGGGCGTGGACGGCGGTCTCGCCGGTGCCGTAGGTCTTCCGCAGCCCGGTCGCCCGGACGGCGGCGGTCGACAGCGGGGCCGGCGCTTCGCCGGGGACGGTCATGACGGGGACGGGCACTTCGGACCTCCGGAAGCAGGGATCTCGGACGGTGATCACGCTGCCGGGGCGGGCCGTCCACCCGCGTCGGAGCGCGGACGGGTCTTCCGCAGCGCGCTGCTGCTCCCGGGGGCTGAGGCCGTGTCATCCTCCGGTCGGAGTTGCGGATCGGAGGAGGTCAGGATGGGTGCGCCCGTCGCGCCGCTGGAGGGCCACCAGCAGCGGGCCCTCGGGGTGCTCCTCTGCGTCTGGCTGCTGCTCTTCCTCCTCGCGGCCGGGAACGCGCTGGCCTCCGACTGGCCGCCGCCGCCCGAGCTGCCGACGGCGGAGCAGCTGCAGCAGGCCCGGTCGAACGTGCAGGCGGCCGCCGTCGTGTCGGTCGTACCGCCGCTCGTCGGCCTGGTCCTCGCGCGGCTCTGGCGGTCGGCCGGGTGGACCGCCACCTTCCTGGTCGGCGCGATGCTCGCCGTCCTCGTGTCGGGCGTCCTGCTGCTGTTCACCGACTCCCCGGTCCGGCCCGGATGAGGCGCTCGGACGTCGGCGACGACGAGACGTGGCTCGACGGGCTCGGCACGCAGGAGGCGCCGGCCGAGGAACGGCGGCGGTCGCCGCTGTGGCAGAACGCGGTGCTCGCGGTCGTCGCGCTGGCGTACCTGGTGACCGCCGTCCATGGTGCGTTCACGGTCGCGGGGGACCTCCTCGGCTGGGCCGGCGACAACGCGTTCTCCATCGCGGGGGAGTCGCGGTCCACCGGCCGTGCGGTGCTGCGGGAAGACCTCCTCGCGCTCACCCTCCGTGCGGCCTGCATCGCGGTGATCGGCGTGGTGCTGGGCCTCTGGTGGCGCCGCCGCCTCGTGCTCACCACCTCGGCCGCAGCGATCGCGGTCGCGCTCGTCGTCGGGCTGGGGAGCTACTGGCTGGCCGCCGAGGACCGGCCCGACCGGCCGGAGCCGGAGCCGCGGTTCTGCCAGGAGTACAGCGGCGGCGACACCGAGTGCCCCGGGGGCTGAGCTACGCGTCGCGCAGCAGGTCCGCGGGCTGCACCAAGCCGGTGCGGTAGGCGAGGACGACGGCCTGCACGCGGTCGCGGGATCCGGTCTTGGCCAGCACCCGGCCGACGTGCGTCTTGACCGTCGCCTCGCTGACCACGAACCGCTCGGCGATCTCGGTGTTGGTCGCGCCGAACGCCATGAGCTCCAGCACCTCGCGCTCGCGGGGGGTGAGGTCGGCCAGCGCCCTCGTGTCCGCCCCGGGGACGGCCGCCGCCGCTGCCCCCCGGAGCATCGGCGCCACGTGCTGCAGCAGCCGGCGGGTGGAGCTGGCCGCGATCACCGAGTCGCCGGCGTGCACGGTGCGGACGGCGGCCAGCATCTCCTCCGGCGGGGCGTCCTTGAGCAGGAAGCCGCTGGCACCCGCGCCGATCGCGGCCACCACGTACTCGTCGAGGTCGAAGGTGGTCAGCACGACCACGCGCGGCGCCTCCGGCAGCGCGGTGACCTGCCGAGTCGCCTCGATGCCGTCGGTGCCGGGCATCCGCACGTCCATCAGGACGACGTCGGCCGCCGTGCGGCGCAGCAGCTCCACCGCGCCCGCGCCGTCCCCGGCCTCCCCCACCACCGTCAGGTCGGGCTGGGAGTCGATCACCATGCGGAAACCGGCCCGCACCATCTGCTGGTCGTCGACCAGGACCACGCGGATCTGCTCGCTCATCGCCGACGACCGTAGGGGAGGGCGGCGTGCACGCCGAAGCCGCCGCCGGTCCGCGGCCCGGCCTCGAGCCGGCCGCCGTGCAGGGTGGCCCGCTCGCGCATGCCGCGGACGCCCTGGCCGTTGCCGTCGGAGGAGACCATGGCGGCCGATGCGCCCCGGCCGTCGTCGAGCACGGACAGCTCCAGCGCGTCCGGCCGCCACTGCAGCCGCACCCACGCCCGGCAGGCCGGGCCGGCGTGCTTGAGCACGTTGGTCAGCGACTCCTGCACGATCCGGTAGGCGGCCAGCTGCGGGCCGGCCGGCATCGGCCGGGGCTCGCCCTCGATGATCAGGTCGACGTCGAGGCCGCTGGCCCGCACGTCCTCGACCAGCGCCGGGACGGCGGAGACGTCGGGCTGCGGCGCGTACTCCTCGCCGCCGCCCTCCCGCAGCACCCCGAGCAGGGAACGCATGTCGGTGAGGGCCTGCCGGCCGGTCGCGGCGATCGCCTCCAGCGCGCCGGTCGCCGCCTCGGGGTCGGCCCGGCCCGCGTAACGGCCGCCGTCGGCCTGGGCGATGACCACCGACAGGGAGTGCGCGACGACGTCGTGGAGCTCGCGGGCGATCCGCGCGCGCTCGGCGGTGGCGGCCAGGCGCATCTCCTGGTCGCGCTCCAGTTCGAGCAGCTGCGCCCGCTCCTCCAGGGCGGCCAGCCGCTGCACGCGGGCCCGGCGCAGGTCGCCCAGCGCCCAGGCGGCGACGACCGAGACGCCCACCGCGCCGGAGGCGACCACGAGGTCGTCGGGTCCGCCGGAGGGGTAGGCGAAGCGCAGCCCGGCGAGCCCCGCACCGGCGAAGCCGGCGACCAGGCCGGCCCGGCTGCCCCAGCCCGGCGAGTAGGCCGCCAGGGCGTAGACCATCACCAGCGCCGCGACGTTGGCGGGCAGGAACACGTCGACGGTGACGAGCTCCAGCAGCCCGGCGGCGACCACCGCACCGGCCGCGGGCACCGGCGCGCGCCGCCGCCACGCGAGCGGGACGACGAGCAGCGTGCCGATGGCGAAGGCGGTGCCCTCGTACGGCCAGAAGCTGCCGGCGGGGAACAGCACCGTGACCAGGAAGATCGCACCGGCGAGCAACGAGTCGACGGCGAACGGGTGCTCCCGCCCCCACGTCGTCGCGCGGTCCAGTGGCCTGTCCATCGCGACGACCCTAGGCAGCGGGGGTGCCTGCGTCGTCGCCCCTCGGGATGACGTGCGTGTCCTACCGGGGTCCGATCACTCGTCCGTCGGGTCCTGCGGGGCCGTGAAGTCGCCCTGACCGGGGGGCGCCGAGGCGACCGACGCCTCCATCGTCACCTCGCCCGCGTCGTCGAAGACGAAGGTCACCGGGATGGACTGCGAGGAACGCAGGGAGGTCTCCAGGTCCGTCAGCACCACCGTCGGCGGCCCCTCGGGCTGGAGGTACACGTTGTCCTCCTCGGGGATCTCGATGGCGCCGTCCGAGCCGTCGAGCCCGACGAGATCGGCGTCCCCGAAGTCCTCGCCGGTGACGTCGACGAGCCGGTAGGGCGTCGTGCCGGTGTTGGTGATGGCGGCGAACACCCGCACCTCCTCGCCCTCCTCCCACTGGCCGTCGGCCGGGTAGTCGAGCAGCAGCGCAGTGATCTTCAGGTCCTCGGTCACCGCCTCGTCGGCGCCGGCGTTCCCGCCTTCGACCTCGGAGCCCTCGTTCGCGACGGGGTTGTCCTGATTGCAGGCGGTGAGGGCGAGGGCGGCGACGAGACCGACCGCCGCCCGACGGCACCGGGATCCAGCCGGGGCGGACATCGAAGCTCCTGTCGTCGAGAAATGCGTGTCCGCCTCCTATCCGACAGGGCTGGCACCATGCCACCTGTTGTCGTGCTGCAACAGAGGAGTCATGCAGATGACGGCGAGCGAGGACGACGTCAGCCGGCTTGTGGCCGCCGGGCTGTTCGACCGCCACCCCTCCCCGCGCAGCCGCCGGGAGGTGGCCGTGGTCGTCACGCCGCTCGGCCGGGAGCTGCTCGGGCGCTACGACGAGCTGCGGCTGGTCGAGCTGCGCGGTCTCGCGGACGCCGTTCCGCCCGGCCGCCGTCCCGACGTGGTGGCGGCCCTCGCCGAGCTGACCGGCGCCCCGGTCCCCGTCCCGTGAGCGAGACGCCCCCGACCCCGGAACCGGACGAGGGCGGGGATCCGGCCTGCTTGCTGCGGCGGGTCTGCCCCGTCTGCGGGCGGGTGGCCGACGAGGACCCGCCCACCACCTGCCCCGGCTGCGGCGCCGAGGTGGACCCGGACTGAGCCGTCAGGCGGCCAGCTGCCGCCGGCCCACGGCCACGAAGTCGCAGAGCGCCTGCCGGAGGGCGACCCCCCGGGCGTCGGCCGGCACGTGCAGCTCGTCGCGGCCGTCCAGCGGCAGCCCGCCCAGCTGCAGCGCCGCCTGGGACCGGATGTCCTCGTCGAGGATCCGCTGCTGGAGCGCGATCTGGCCGGCCGCCGTCGCGGGGGTCGGCAGCGGCTGCCCCGGCCCGGCCGACAGCAGCAGGCAGACGTAGAGCCGGGAGGAGTCGAGGTCCTCCGGCTGCAGCAGGTAGACGATCGTCGTCGTCGCCCCCGAGTCGAGGAACTCCTGCCGCAGTCGGAGCTGGAAGGGGGCGCGGAAGGTGTAGGTCGTGCGCCGCCGCTGCCGCAGCGGGCGGCCGCCGAGCGCGACCTCCGGGTCGACCGGGTTGTCGATCCACTGCTCCTGGACGCTGGTGAAGCCGCCCGGCTCGTGCTGAACCTGCAGCGGTCCCACGTCGGCGCCGTCGGACGGGTCGATCGTCGCGGCGTGGACGAAGGGGCCGTGCGTGGCGTCGAGGAAGGTGTCGGCCATCGGGCCCGCCGGCCCGGGTGACCGCAGCGGCGGCAGCCAGCGGCTCACGAAGCGGCGGTCGGCGGCCTCGGGGACCTCCAGCGGCACGTCGGCCGGTTCCGCCGGCGCCAGCCAGATGACGCCGAACCGCTCGCGGACACCGTGCACGGGTGGCTCGACGGACAGCGCGGAGCCCTCCCGCCGCAGCGTCCGGTTCCGGCCCAGCAGGCGGACCTGCAGCCAGCCGCCCGGTCGCAGCTCGCGGGACAGCGCCACCGGGTGCCAGGCGTGGTCCAGGGACGGGTCGAGGTTGTCGAACAGCGGCCCAGGGGGTCCGGCCGGTGCGGGAGGTCGCTCCGGGGACGGCGCGGCGACAGGTCGCGGAGGCGAGGGCGTCGCCGTCCGGTCCGGCGCCAGCCACACCCAGCCGTGCCGCTCCTCCACCGCCCAGGGCGTCGCCAGGTCCGCCCGCGGCGGCGGGGTGCCGGTGGCGCCGAGCGAGGGGATGTCCACGCAGCGCCCCTCGCCGTCGAAGCGCCAGCCGTGCGCCGGGCACTGCAGCCTGCCGTCGCGCACGGTGGCGGTGGCCAGCGGGACCAGCCGGTGCGGGCAACGCGCCGGGAAGGCGCTCACCTCGCCGCCGGGCTGCAGCCGCACCACCACGAACGCCCTGCCGCCGGCGCCGACCGGGAGCGGGGTCGTCCCCACGTCGGTGGCGCGCGCGACGGGGTACCAGCCCGTCGACGTCGAACCCATGCCCCCATTGCAGCGGTGCCGCGTTCCCGCGGGGTTACGGACCGGGCAACGTCGTGGGTCAGCCGGTCGCCGCGGACGCTCCCGAACGGACGGGTTCGGTGCGGAGTGCGACCAGGCAGAGGTCGTCGGCCGGCGGATCGCCGGCGAAGTCGACGACCGCGGAGACCAGGGCCTCCAGGACGGAAGCCGGGGGCTCACCCCGGTGCTCGCGCACGATCCGCCGGGCCCGCTCCTCGCCGAAGAGCTCCAGGGGGCGTGACCTGTCGCGGTGCGCCGGCCGTCCCTCGAGGAGACCGTCGGTGAACACCAGGAGCCCCCGGCCTCCCGCCAGCTCCGCGGAGCCGGCCTCCACGGCGAGCGGCCCCGATCCGATGCCCAGCGGCGTGCCGATCCGCCCACCGGGCAGCGGTGCGGCCGTGTCCAGGTCCCACGGCACGTCGTGACCGGCCGCGGCCCAGCGGACGGCCTGCTCGGGTGGCGGCGCGATGTTCAGGCAGACGACCGTGACGAACTGGGCCTCCGCCGTCCCGTGCTCGGCCAGTGCCGCGTTGGCCATCTGCAGGAGCTGGACCGGGTCGCTGGTGAACCGCCCGAAGGTCGAGCAGGCGGCGCGCACGAAGGCCGCGCACCGGGCCGCCTCAAGGCCGTGCCCCACGACGTCGCCGACCACGATCGTCGTGCTGCCCAGCGGGCCTTCGACGACCAGGAAGAAGTCACCCGCGACGAGCCCATCGGCCGGGGTGAAGGACGTGGCGATGCGCAGGTGGGGGCGGTCGGGGACCTCGGCCGGCGTCAGGACGGCGCGCAGCGACTCGAGCTCGGCCAGCTCCTCCTCCTGGGCGCGGAGGCGCAGCGTGAGCGAGCGCTCCCGGCCGAGCAGGAGCGTCACGAGGATCCCGACCGAGAAGAAGACCAGGGCGCGGTTGAGCGCGGCCAGCCAGAGCGTCGTCCCCGCCAGGTCGGGGTGCGGGAACAGCAGCTTGTCGGCCAGGAAGATCGCGGTGGCCGCGGTGGCGGTCAGCAGGGCACCCCGCAGACCGAACCAGTAGCCGGCGAGCACGATGGGGACCAGCCCGTACATGGCCACGGCCAGCCCGGGGGTCGACGCGGTCGTGATCAGCGCCCAGAGCGCGGCCATCAGGACCACGACGACGAGGACCCGGTCCCGAGGGCGGGTCAACCGGCCGCCCGGCCGGTCGCCGGGCGGCGCTCCGCTCCGCCCCGCAGCCACCGGCCGAACCTAACAGCCGGACGGACCCCCGCCGCCGATCCGGGCCCGAGCTGTCGCGCCGCCGGGAGCTGCCGCCCCGGCGCGTGCCACGACGCGGTGACACGGCCCGCGTCCGCTGGTGTGCGCGATGCCGCAGGATCTACCGTGCGCTGGCTCACCGTCCGACGGTGGGCCGACCCACGGGAGGGAGGCGCCGCCGATGCGCGAGGCACTGCGGTGGCTGCGCCCCGGGCACCTGGGCACGGAGGCCGAGCACGCGACCTTCCGCACCCTCCACTCGGCCTCGCTCACCGCGCCCGAGCTGCGCGAGGGCCTGACGACGGGCTCCGCCGAGCGCGCGATCCGGCACCTGCGGGACCTGCTCGGGGTGCCGGCCGTGGCGCTCACCGACACCGTGGCCCTCCTGGCGTGGGACGGCCGCTTCGCGCACCACGAGGAGGACGCCGCGGCGCTCGCCGCCATCGTCCTGGAGTCCGGCAACACCGTGGTGCGCGACCGCAAGGACTTCTCCTGCACGCACGCCGGCTGCGGGCTGCGGCAGGTGGTGGTCTCCCCGCTCGTCGTGGAGGACCGGGTGGTCGGCACCCTGCAGGCGTTCACCTCCTCCGCGTCCGCGGGCCTCGTCCGCGCGGTGGCGGAGGTCGCCCGCTGGGTGTCGGGCAACCTGGAGCTGGCGGAGCTGGACGCCTCGCGCACGCGGCTGATGGAGGCGGAGGTGCGGGCGCTCCGGGCGCAGATCAGCCCCCACTTCATCTACAACTCCCTGGGCGCCATCGCGTCGTTCGTGCGCACCGATCCGGAACGCGCGCGCGAGCTGATCCTGGAGTTCGCCGACTTCACCCGGTACTCGTTCAGCCGGCACGGCGAGTACACGACGCTGGCCGAGGAGCTGCGCTCCATCGAGCGGTACCTGGTGCTGGAGAAGGCGCGCTTCGGCGACCGGCTCCAGGTCACGCTGCGGGTGGCGCAGGAGGTCCTGCCGGTCGCCGTCCCCTTCCTCTGCCTCCAGCCCCTGGTGGAGAACGCCGTCCGGCACGGGCTGGAGCGCAAGCCGGGCACCGGGACGGTGACCATCATCGCCGCAGACCAGGGCGGCGAGTGCCTGATCTCCGTGGAGGACGACGGGGTGGGGGAGGACCCGGAGAAGGTCCGGCGGGCCCTGGCCGGCGACGTCTCCGTGGACTCCGTGGGCCTGGGCAACGTCGACGCCCGGCTGCGCACCGCCTTCGGCGACGACTACGGCCTGGTCGTCGAGACCGGTCCCGGCGCGGGCACGAAGGTTATCGTCCGGGTCCCGAAGTTCGCCCCCGGAGTGCGCCCGTGACCGTCGACCGGCTGGCCGTCCTCGTCGTCGACGACGAGCGCCCGGCGCTCGAGGAGCTCCGCTGGCTGCTGGAGCGGGACGAGCGGATCGACACCGTGCTCACGGCCGACTCGGCCACCGAGGCGCTCCGGCTGCTCCAGGAGCGCAGCGTGGACGCCGTCTTCCTCGACATCCGCATGCCCGGGCTCAGCGGGGTCGACCTGGCGCGCGTGCTGTCGCGGTTCAAGGTGCCGCCGCCGGTGGTCTTCGTGACCGCCTACGACGACCACGCCGTCGACGCCTTCGAGCTGGGCGCCGTCGACTACGTCCTCAAGCCGGTCCGGGACGACCGCCTCGCCGAGGCGGTCCGCCGCGTCGTCGGCTCCCGGGCCGGGGGCTCCGCGCCGGTGGACGACGACATCGCCGTCGAGCTCGGCGGCGTGACCAGGTTCGTCCCGCGCTCCAGCGTCGGCTACGTCGAGGCGCAGGGCGACTACGCCCGCCTGCACACCCGGTCGGGCAGCCACCTGGTGCGGGTGCCGCTGACCACGCTGGAGGAGTCCTGGAAGGACGCCGGCTTCGTGCGCATCCACCGGTCGCTGCTCGTGGCGCTGCAGCACGTCGAGGAGGTCCGGATGGACGGCGGCCGGTGCACCGTGGTCGTCGGCGGCACCCACCTGGGCGTGAGCCGGCGGCACACCCGGGAGCTGCGCGACCTCCTGGTGCGGCGGGCGCGCCCGGGCACCTCGGCCAGGGGCTGAGCGGTGTCCGAGGCCCCGTCCCCGCCGCGGCCCCGCCGGGTGCGCGTCACGAGCCCGCGCACCGGCGCGGCGCGGGCGCAGCGCGTCCCCGCGGCCCGCGAGATCGACGCCCAGACCCTGCTGGGCGAGGTCTACATGACCTCGCTGCTGCGCTCCCAGCTGCGGCTGGCGCTGCTCGCGCTCGCGACCCTCGCACTGCTCGTGGGCGGGATCCCGCTGCTCTTCTGGCTCTTCCCGGACCTGTCCTCGGTCGTGGTGCTGGCGGTGCCGCTGCCCTGGCTGCTGCTCGCGTTCGCCGTCTACCCGTTCCTCTTCGCGATCGGCTGGCTCTACGTCCGTGCCGCGGAACGCAACGAGCGGGACTTCGCCGACGTGGTGGACCGGTCGTGACCCGCCCCGGCGACCGGCCGTGACCGCCGCCGGCTACAGCGTCCTCGGCGTCACGGCGGTCTTCGTGGCCACGCTGGCCGTCGGCGCCTACGGCTGGCGGTTCTCCCGCACCACCAGCGACTTCTTCGTCGCTTCCCGCACGGTGCGGCCGGGGCTCAACGCCTCGGCCATCGGCGGCGAGTACCTCTCCGCCGCGTCGTTCCTCGGGGTCGCCGGCCTCGTGCTCGCCTTCGGCACGGAGATGCTCTGGTACCCGGTGGGCTGGACGGCGGGGTACCTGGTGCTGCTCGTGCTCGTCGCCGCACCGCTGCGCCGGTCGGGCGCCTACACGCTGCCCGACTTCGCCGAGAGCCGGCTGGAGTCCCGCGGCGTGCGCCGGCTGTCCGCGCTGCTGGTCGTGGCCATCGGCTGGCTCTACCTCATGCCCCAGTTCCAGGGTGCCGGACTGGCGCTGGCCTCCACCACCGGGACCGGCCCGTGGCTGGGCGGCGTCCTGGTGGCGACCGTCGTGCTGGTCAACGTGCTGTTCGGCGGGATGCGGAGCATCACGTTCGTCCAGGCGTTCCAGTACTGGCTGAAGCTGACCGCGCTGCTGTTCCCCCTGCTGTTCATGGCCACGATCTGGCTCGGCGACGGCGGGGTCTCGCCCGCCTCGGTCGACGTCGGCGGCGCGGCCGGGGACTCGTGGGTCTCACCCCTGGCGGGGACCGGCCGGCACGAGCTGTACACGACCTACTCGATCATCATCGCGACGTTCCTGGGCACGATGGGCCTCCCGCACGTTGTGGTGCGCTTCTACACCAACCCCGACGGGGCCGCGGCCCGCCGCACGACCCTGTTCGTGCTCGCCCTCCTCGGCCTCTTCTACCTGCTGCCGCCGGTGTACGGCGGCCTCGGCCGGCTCTACGCGCCGGACCTGATCGCCAGCGGCCGCACGGAGTCGGTGGTGCTGGAGCTGCCGGCCCGCATGCTCGCCGGCACGCCGGGCGACCTGCTGTCCGCGCTCACCACGGCCGGGGCGTTCGCGGCGTTCCTGTCGACGTCGTCCGGGCTGACCGTCGCCGTCGCCGGGGTGATCAGCCAGGACGTGATGGGCCGCCGCTTCGGCGGGGTCCGCGCCTTCCAGGCCGGGGCCGTCGTCGCCGTCCTCGTCCCGCTCGGGCTCGCGCTGCTCACAGACGGGGTGGGCGTCGCGCAGGCGGTCGGGCTGGCCTTCGCGTTCGCCGCCTCCACGTTCTGCCCGCTGCTGGTGCTGGGCATCTGGTGGCGCCGGCTCACCGACGTCGGCGCGATCGCCGGCATGCTCGTCGGCGGCGGGTGCGCCGGAGGCGCGGTCCTGGGCACCCTGCTCGGCGCGTCCCCGGCGGGCTGGCCGGGCGCCCTGCTCGCCCAGCCGGCGGCCTGGACCGTCCCCCTCGCGTTCCTCACCATGGTGGTGGTCTCGCTGGCGACCCCTCGCCGGGTGCCGCGGCACGCCGCCCGCACCATGGTCAGGCTGCACACGCCCGAGGCCGTGCAGCTCGACCGCGGGACCCCCGCCGCGGGGAACCCGCCCCGCTGAGCCGTCCGGAGACCGTCTCCACCCCGACCGCTCGTCCCGCCGGACCTGCCGTACGCCGACGGGCGGTCGCCGCTCGGCGCAGCGTCCGCGCGGCCCGCTGACCGGGCGGACGCGCGCTTCTACCGTGACGGGGCTCACAATCGCACCCGAGTCCCGTCCTGCCGGAACCAGCCCAGGAGGCCGCCCCGTGTCCGAGCCCACCGAACGTCGGCTCTTGAGCCCGGAGGAGTACCTGGCCGCCCAGAACTCCCCCGAGTTCGTCAACCTGAAGCGGCGCTTCCGCGCCTTCGCCTTCCCGATGACGTTCGCGTTCTTCGCCTGGTACCTGCTCTACGTCCTGCTCTCCACCTACGCGCCCGACTTCATGGCGACCGACGTCTTCGGCAACGTGAACATCGGGCTCCTGCTGGGGCTGGGCCAGTTCGTCTCCACGTTCGTGATCACGCACCTCTACGTGAACCACGCGAACAAGAACACCGACCCGATCGCCGACGAGATGCGCGAGCGCCTCGAGCACCACGACTACGCCGGTTCGCGCGGCACCGACACCCAGGGGGCGACCCGTGCCTGACCTCTCCGCCGTCGACGTGACTGCCGC
The DNA here is from genome assembly GCF_054050495.1 of Blastococcus sp. SYSU D00922. Lineage (NCBI taxonomy): Bacteria > Bacillati > Actinomycetota > Actinomycetes > Geodermatophilales > Geodermatophilaceae > Blastococcus > Blastococcus sp. SYSU D00922. The sequence continues at coordinate 88,248 of NZ_JBJGZL010000014.1, read as the reverse complement.
CGACAGCGGCACCATCGGCGAGCCCGCCGTCAACATCGCCATCTTCGGCGCGTTCGTCCTCGTGACGCTGTTCATCACGTTCCGCGCCAGCCGGAACAACAAGAGCGCGGCGGACTACTACGCCGCCGGCCGCAACATCAGCGGCACGCAGAACGGCCTCGCCATCGCCGGCGACTACCTGTCGGCGGCCTCGTTCCTGGGCATCGCCGGTGCCATCGCCGTCTTCGGCTACGACGGCTTCCTCTACTCGATCGGCTTCCTGGTCGCCTGGCTGGTGGCGCTGCTCCTGGTCGCCGAGCTGATGCGCAACACCGCCCGGTTCACGATGGCCGACGTCCTGGCCTTCCGGATGCGGCAGCGGCCGGTCCGCATGGCCGCGGCCATCTCGACACTGGCGGTCTGCCTCTTCTACCTCGTGGCGCAGATGAGTGGCGCCGGCGGCCTGGTCACCCTGCTGCTGGGTGTGACCGGCGAGGCGGCGCAGGCGATCGTCGTGACCATCGTCGGCGCGCTGATGATCTTCTACGTCCTCGTCGGCGGCATGCGCGGCACCACCTACGTGCAGATCATCAAGGCCACGCTGCTCATCGTCGGCGCCTTCGTGATGACGGTCTGGGTGCTCGGCAAGTACGGGTTCAACCTGTCCTCGCTGATCGGCGGCGCGCAGGAGCTCGCCGTCGAGGGCCGCGACGTGGCGGCTCCCGGCGCCCAGTACGGCGCGACGAGCACGTCGAAGCTGGACTTCGTCTCGCTCGGCCTGGCCCTGGTGCTCGGCACCGCCGGCCTGCCGCACGTGCTGATGCGCTTCTACACGGTGCCCACCGCCAAGGACGCCCGCCGCTCGGTCGTCTGGGCCATCTGGCTGATCGGCATCTTCTACCTGTTCAGCCTGATCATCGGCTACGGCGCCGGCGCGCTGGTCGGCCCCGAGCGGATCCTCGGCGCCCCAGGGGCCGTGAACTCCGCCGCGCCGCTGCTGGCCTTCGAGCTCGGTGGCACGGTGCTGCTGGGCATCATCGCCGGCGTCGCGTTCGCCACGATCCTGGCGGTGGTCGCCGGCCTGACGATCACCGCGTCGGCGTCCTTCGCGCACGACGTCTACGCCTCGGTCATCAAGAAGGGACAGGTGCCGCCCAACGGTGAGGTGCGCGTCGCCCGCCTCACGGCGGTCGTGATCGGGGCGATCTCGATCGGCCTGGGCATCCTCGCCCTGCAGGCAGGCCTGAACATCGCCTTCCTGGTGGCCCTCGCCTTCGCGGTGGCGGCCTCGGCCAACCTGCCGACCATCCTCTACACGCTGTTCTGGCGAAACTTCACCACCCAGGGCGCGCTGTGGTCGATCTACGGCGGGCTGATCTCCTGCATCGTGCTGATCATCTTCTCGCCGGTGGTCTCCGGCGGGCCGATCAACCCGACGACCGGGAAGAGCACGTCGCTGCTCCAGGACGTCGACTTCTCCTGGTTCCCGCTCAACAACCCCGGCCTGGTGTCGATCCCGCTGTCCTTCTTCCTGGGCTGGCTCGGCACGAAGCTGTCGAAGGAGCGCCCCGACGAGCTCAAGACCGCCGAGCTCGAGGTGCGTGCCTTCACCGGCATCGGGGCGGAGAAGGCCGTCCAGCACTGAGGCACGTCGCGTGGCGCGCGTCCCCTGCCGGGGGGCGCGCGCCACGCGCGTTCCCGGCGACGGTCAGGCCGCCGCGGCCGGGGCGGGTGCCGGGGCGGCTTCCGGCGTGAGGACGACGGCCGCCCGGGCGACGGAGCGGCGGTGGCGGGCGACCAGGCGGGTGGTGAGCCCCGCGAGGACGACGAGGGCGCCCAGCGTGGGAGCGCCCGGGTGAGCGAGGGCGACGGCGATCGCGGTCGCGTAGAGCAGCGTGAGCACCACCAGCGGAGCTGGCAGGTGGGGCAGGTGCAGGTGCACGGCGAGACCTCCGGTGGAGGCGTCCCGCCGGGCCGGCGGCCGGGTCCCCGGGAGGACCGGCCGCCGGGCCGGCGACGGCGCTGGGAGCGGGTGAGGTCAGGACCTCACGTGAGCATGTCCTTGGCCTTCTGCAGCAGGTTCTTCGTGTCGGTCTGCGGCGTCGGGTACAGCCGCGGGTCACCCGGGGGCAGGATCGGCGCGTCGGCGGTGGCCTCGATCGGCCGGGCCGAGTAGGTGCCCCGGCCGTCGTAGGAGGGGCCGGACGCCCAGCGGCCGGACGCCGCCTCCGGGCCGTCGGAGGCGTCGATGAAGGTGTAGCCGAGGTCGGCGACCTCCTCCTCCAGCGGGAAGGCCTCCGGCACGGGGACGCCCTCGAGGCCGTCCTCCTTGAGGTTCTCGAGCGCGTGCAGCCACTGCTGCTGGTGGTAGTGGTCGCGGGTGATCAGGAACCGGAGCATGTCCTTCACGCCCGGGTCGTCGGTCATGTTGTAGAGCCGGGCCACCTGCAGCCGGCCCTGCATCTCGGCCGTGGCGTTGTACATGAAGTCGGCGTACAGGTTGCCGCTGGCCGTCACGTACGCGCCGGTCCACGGGTTGCCCATGGAGTCCATGTAGCTGGCGCCGGCGCCGTTGACGATCGGGTGCTGCGGGTTGTGCTGCCCGTAGCCGGCGGCGGCCTCCTTCGACCGGTCGGCGGCGTCCGGCTTCAGCGGGATGTGGTCGAGCAGCCGGTCGATCATCGTCACGATCATCTCGACGTGCGCGAGCTCCTCGGTGCCGATGGCGAGGAGCAGGTCCTTGTACTTGCCGGGCAGCCGGCAGTTCCAGCCCTGCAGCAGGTACTGCGTGGCGACGGTCATCTCGCCCCACTGCCCGCCGAGGACCTCCTGCATCTTGCGGGCGAAGTCCGGGTCGGGACCGTCGGGCTTGGCCTCGTACTGCAGTGCGTGGGTGTGCGTGAACACGGGCTCTCCCTGGTGCGCGGTCGATGCCGCCGCCGCTGCGGTGGCACCAGGGACCTGCCCGCCCCCGCTGGCCCGCCGGTGCCGACCCCTGGCCCGGTGGTGCCAATGTGCGGGCCGAGTGGGGCCCGGAGGGTCCCGCGCAGGCGCGACGGACGCGCTCGTCGGCCGTCCGGGACGGCACGTGGCCGCGGTGTCGTCCGGAGGACGACGGTGTCATCGGTCGGGGAGCTGGACGGTCAGCGTGAAGCGCGCGCCGTCGTCCTCCCACACGACGCGGCCGCCCAGCTCGTGGGTCTGCCGCTGCACCGACCACAGCCCCAGGCCGGTCAGGTCCAGCGGTGGGCGCGCGGTCCGCAGGTGACCGACGACCCGGTCGGCCGGGACACCGTCCTGGGCCAGCGCCAGGTCGACCCAGCCCGGCCGGCTCGCGGCCGTCAGGCGCACCGGTGACCCTCCGCCGTGGCGGTGGGCGTTCTCCAGGAGGTTGGTGAGGATGCGCTGCACGCGGGCGTCGCCGACGGGCACGTCCCCCACCTCCCCGAGCAGCTCGACCGCCAGCTGCGAGCGGGGCAGGCCGGACGCGGCCACGGCTGCCTGGACGACGTCGCGCAGGACGCGGGGCCCGCTCCGGCGCACCGCGCCACCGGTGGCGTCGGCCGTGCGCAGCATCGAGGCGAGGTGCGCGGTCTGGGCGCGGGCGAGCTCCAGCATCTCGGCGGCGTGCTCGGGCGTGCGGCCCAGCGACCCGAGCGCCGCCTCCAGCGAGGCGAGCGGGCTGCGCATGTCGTGGCACAGCGCACGCACGAGCGCGTCGTCGGTGGTGGGCGGCGGTTCCTCCTCGGCCGCCGCGCGGCGGGCCCAGGGGCGGTGGTCGCGGACGACGCGGGCGAGGTCGCTGATCAGGCCCCGGTGGCGTCTGCTGGCGGGGGTGTCGGCGGTCAGGGTCATGGGCACCTCCACGTCGGCCCGGCGCACGCGCCGGGCCGACGAACACTTCAGGAGAGACGTGGGTCAGACCGACGACGGCGCCGCTGTTGGACCGCCGGTGGACGTGGTGGTGATCGACGATCACCCGCTGTTCAGCCGGGGCCTCTCCCTCCTGCTGCCGGGCCTCAGCGGAGGCCGGGTCCGGGTGGTCGGGACGACGGACGACGCCTCGGCCGCCGCCGCGCTCGTGCGCCGGCACCACGCCGACGTCGCGATCGTCGACCTGCACATGCCGCCGCCCGGCGGGACGAGGGCCATCGCGGCGATCCGGCGGGCCGACCCGCTGGTCCGCGTGGTGGCGCTGTCCGGCCTCGCCGAGGCCGACGCCGCGCTGGAGGCGCTGCGCGCCGGTGCCGCCGCGTTCCTGCCGAAGACGGCCGACCCGGAGCTGCTGGTGCGGCCGCTGCTGGCGGTGCTGGACGGCTGGTCGGTCGTGCCGGAGGCGCTGCTCCGGCAGCTGCTGGCCGACGCCCAGCCGACGGGTGAGCAGGGTGTGGCCGAGCGCCTGACCGCCGACGAGCGGCGGCTCTGGCGGCTGATCGCCGACGGGGCGAGCACGGTCGACATCGCCACGACGCTGCACGTGTCGGAGCGGACCACCAAGCGGCTGGTCGCCCACCTGCTGCGCCGGCTCGACGTGGCCACCCGGGTCGAGGCCGCGACGCTGGCCGGGAGGGTCGGCCTGGGCCGGGACGCGGGCAGCGCGGGACGGCCCTCCGGCTGAGTCCCGCACGACCACATCGCAGGCCGCCTACCCGCCCCGGTGATCGTCACGCCTGGATCGGCGCGTCGATAAGGTCCGCCGGTGACCGTCGCCTGCGTGGACATCGGCTCCACGTTCACCAAGGCCGCACTGGTCGACCCCGCCGGGCGGTTGCTGGCGACGGCGCAGGCGCCGACCACGCTCGACGACGTCGTCACCGGCGTCCTCGCCGCCACCGCAGGCTTCGGCGAGGCCCCGGTGGTCGCCTGCTCCAGCGCCGGCGGCGGGCTGCGGCTGGCCGTGGTCGGCTACGAGGAGCTGATCAGCGCCGAGGCCGGGCACCGGGCGGCGCTGTCGGCGGGCGCCCGCGTGGTGCACGTGGCCGCGGGCGTCCTCGACGACACCGGGCTGGCCGCGCTGCGGGCGGCCGGGCCCGACGTCGTGCTGCTCGTGGGCGGGACGGACGGCGGGGAGTCCTCGGTGCTGCGCGCCAACGCCGCGGCGCTGGCCGGTGCGGAATGGTCTGTCCCGATCGTGCTCGCCGGTAACGCCTCCGTGCGGGACGAGGTCGCGGCCGTGCTGCGTGCCGGGGAACTGCCGGTGCACGAGGCGGAGAACGTGCTGCCCGACATCGGCCGGCTCGCGCCCGAGTCGGCGCGGGCGGCGATCCGCGAGGTGTTCCTCGAGCACGTCATCGGGGGCGACCGGCTGTCCACCGACCCCCGTCTGCGGGCGTGGGTCCGCGCCGTCACCCCGGACGCCGTGCTGGAGGGCGTGACCGTGCTGGCGCGTGCGACCGGGCCGGTCGTCGTCCTCGACGTCGGGGGCGCGACCACCGACGTCTACTGCGTGCCCGACCCCGACGCCGAGCAGGCGGCCCTGGGCCGCGAGGCGGTCGGGATCCCGGCCCGGCGGCGCACCGTGGAGGGCGACCTCGGCGTCTCGTGGAGCGGCGACGCGCTGCGGGCGGCGGCTGCTGCCGAGGGCCTGCCCGAGCCCGGTGACGACCCGCTGGCCCTGGGCGAGGCGGCCGCGACGATCGCGCTGCGCCGGCACCTCCGGGCCGAGGCGGGCTACGGGCCGGGCGGTGCGAGCGCCCGCTCGGCCGGGCTGGTCGTGCTGTCCGGTGGCGTGTTCCGGCACGCGGACCCGCCGGCCGTCGACGGCGTGGTCGCCCGGATCTCGACCGACGCCGGGGGCGCGGGCAGCGTGCTCCGGGACACGCCGGTGGTCGTCGACCGGAGCTACGTGCTGGCCGCCGTCGGGCTGCTGGCGGCCGAGCAGCCGGACGCCGCGGCGGCGCTCGCGCGCGGGCTCGTCACGCCGGTCGGGTGAATCCCTCGGCCCACCGGTCGGACGCCGCCGCGGTGAAGGCGGGGACCTCCTCGGCGGCCATGTCGACGGCGACGTAGCCGCCGCGGCCGGCGCCCACGCAGGCGGTGACGGTCGCCAGGCCCGCGCGCCGCTGGAACGGCGACTGCCGCACCTCCCAGCCGACGACGGCCCGCCGCTGGATCACCGCCTCCTCGCGCACCAGCCAGCCGCCGCGCACGGCGAACGAGCTCTCCCCGGCCGCGTGCCCGAGGGCGGCGTACCGGCCGAGTCCCATCGGGATGCCGAACACGAGCAGCACCAGACCCGCGGCCAGCAGCCACCACCAGCCCAGCAGCGGGGTGACCACCGCACCGGCCGCCGTCACGACCAGCCCCGCGATGAGCGCCCGCACGATGCGCCGGCGCCGGGCGGCGGGTGGGTGGGGCACGAGCGGCCCGGGATCGGGGACGAGGCGGACGCCCAGCGCCCGGGCCTCCTCCCGCGGACCCAGGGGCAGCAGCTGCCCGCGCCGGGCGGCGTCCCCCAGCCCGGTCACGAGCGCGCCCGAGCGTGCGGCGCGGACCCAGCGCATGCCGAGGCCCTCCGACAGGGTCCAGCCGCGGATCCGGTCGATCTCCAGCTCGGTGTGCCGCGTGGTCACCAGGCCCCGGGCGGCCACCAGCGAGCCGCCGCGCCGGGTCAGCCGGAAGCCCCAGTTGACGACGGCCGCACCGATCACCGAGCCGACGACCAGGACCACCAGGCCCGCGCCGAGCACGACGAGGAGGACCTGGACGCCGGAGACGTGGACGCCGTCGAGGTCGGGCCGGAAGCGCTCCGGCAGCTCCTGCGCCAGGCGGAACAGCGCGCCGACGGCGGCGAACGGGACGGCGAGGTAGCTGCCGACCAGCGGCGCGTAGAGCAGCCAGCGGTTGTCGAAGCGGGCGACCACCTCCTCGGACTCCGCTTCCGCCTGCTCGACGACCGGCGCCGAACGGTGGGTGAGGACGGCGGCCCGCAGACGGTCGCCCTCGGCCCTGCTCACGCCGTCGACGAGCAGCTCCTCGTCCTTGTCCGCGGCACCGGCGGCGGCGTCGATCCGCACGCGCACCAGTCCGAACAGGCGGTGGAGGGGACCGGCCTCCACCTCGACGCCGCGGATCCGGTCGTTCGGGACCGTGCGCACCGACCGGGACAGCAGGCCGCGGGTCACGACCACGGACGTCGGCCCGTCGGCGTAGGTGAAGCGCCACCAGGAGAGCAGCGCGGTGAGCAGCGACAGCAGGGTGACGGCGACGACCAGGACCACCACCGTCGTCGTCCCGCCGCCGAAACCGGTCGCCGCGACCACCGGGATGACGGCCGGGACGAACTGGCGGGCCTGGCGGAAGGTCGCCGTGTGCACCAGCACGATGCGCGGCGAGGTGCGCCGGCCGGCCGGGGGCGGCCCGCTGGTCCGCGTCGTCACGTGGCCTGGTCGCGGACCTGCTCGGCCCGGTGGGCGAGGTCGTCGGCGACCTGCTGGGCGACGTCGGCCTCGAGGTGCCAGATGCGCACGGTGCCCTGCGAGGAGGCGGTGAGGACGGCGACGGTCGAGAGGCCGAACAGTTGCTGGAGGGCACCGCGGGTGACGTCGACGGTCTGGATGCGGGAGATGGGGACGAGCGTCCAGGTCCGGGTCAGCCAGCCGGTCTGCGTGTAGACCGCCTCGCCGGTGACCTCCCAGCGGTGCACCCGGAAGCGGACCCACGGCTGGATGCCGATGGCGATCACCGAGCCCACCAGCACGACGGCGGGGATCACCCAGCGCAGCACCGGGAAGGGGCCGGGGGCGTCCGGTGGCACGAAGATCACGAACAGCGCCGCCCCGATGCCGAGGAACAGGCTGCTGATCACGTTCTCGGTCACCCACAGGCCGATCGCCGACCGGGACAGCGGCCAGGCCGGCTCGCGCACCGGCGAGGGCGGGACGGTGGTCATCGCGCCCATCCTGTCAGCGACCGGCTCTCCGTCAGCGCGTGCCACGATGGGACGCGTGATGCCGCAGCAGGTCCCGACCGTCTCCGTCCGCGAACTGCCCGACGACGCCGTCGTCCTCGACGTCCGCGAGGTGGACGAGTGGGTGCACGGCCACATCGAGGGCGCGACCCACATCCCGATGGGCGAGGTGCCCTCCCGCCTGGACGACGTCCCCGAGGGCGACCCGGTCTACGTGACCTGCCGCAGCGGCGGCCGGTCAGCCCGGGTGGCCGCCTGGCTGAACCACAACGGCTACGACGCCGTGAACGTCGCCGAGGGCATGGGCGGCTGGGAGGCGGCCGGCAAGCCGATGGTCAGCGAGACCGGCCAGCCCCCCTTCGTCCGCTAGGGACTTCCTGTACAGAAAGTCCCCTCAGCTCTTCAGCTCGTACTCGGCGAACTTGGCGCGCAGGTCCTTCTTCGAGAACTTGCCGACGCTGGTCTTGGGCACCTCGTCGATGAACTCGACGGCGTCGGGCAGCCACCACTTGGCGACCTGCGGCTTGAGGTAGTCGAGGATCTCCTCCTCGGTCGCCTCCTCGCCCTCGTTCAGGACGACGCAGGCCAGCGGGCGCTCGTCCCACTTCGGGTGCGGGATGCCGACGACCGCGGCCTCCTTCACCTTCGGGTGGGCCATGATCACGTTCTCCAGATCGACCGAGCTGATCCACTCGCCGCCGGACTTGATCAGGTCCTTGGTGCGGTCGGCGATGCGGATCGACCCGTAGGGGTCCATCGCCGCGACGTCGCCGGTCTTCATCCACCCGTCCTCGGTGGTGAGGACGACGCCGGCGTCGGGGTTGTAGTAGTCCTTCGCGCACCACGGACCGCGGACCTGCAGCTCGCCGGTGGCCTTGTCGTCCCACGGCTGGGGCTCGAGCGTGTCGGCGTCGACGATGCGGGCCTCCACGCCGAGGAACGGGATGCCGGCGCGGGCGCGCTGGGTCGCCTTCGTCTCGTCGTCGGCGTTCTCGTAGCGGTTGGGCAGCACGCCGGACGACGCCACGGGGTGGGTCTCGGTCATGCCCCACGCCTGCAGGATCGGGATGCCGACCTGCTCGCGGTAGGCCTCCGACAGCGCCTTGGGCACGGCCGAGCCGCCGCAGCCGATGTCGCGCAGCTTGTGCGGCTTGCCCGCCAGGTGGGGGAGGACGCCCTGCCAGATGGTCGGCACGCCCGCGGTGAAGGTGACGCCCTCGTCGACGATCAGCTTCGCCAGCGCCTCGGGCTGCATCAGCGCACCGGGCATGACGAGCGAGGCGCCGGCCGCGGGCGCCGCCTGCGCGATGCCCCAGGCGTTGGCGTGGAACATCGGGACGACCGGCATCGCGACGTCGTGGATGCCCAGCCCGAACGCGTTCGGGGCCATCACGCCCATCGTGTGCAGGAACGTCGAGCGGTGCGAGTAGACGACGCCCTTGGGGTTGCCCGTGGTGCCGCTCGTGTAGCACATGGAGGCGGCCAGGTTCTCGTCCTCGACGTGGAACTCGACCGGCTGCGCGTCGGCCAGGAGCGTCTCGTAGTCGAGCACCCGCGGGTCGTCGGGGATCTCGTTGTCGCCGCCGTCGTCCATGACGACGACGTGCCGGACGGTCGTCATCGTGTCGATCAGCGGCCACAGCAGCGGCAGCACCGTGCGGTCGACGAAGACGACCTCGTCCTCGGCGTGGTTGGCGATGTAGGTGAGCTGCTCGGGGAAGAGCCGCACGTTGAGGGTGTGCAGCACCCGTCCGGTGCAGGGTGCGGCGAAGTAGAGCTCGAGGTGGCGCTGGCTGTTCCAGCCGAACGTGCCGACCCGGCCGTCGCCGCTGATGCCGAGGGTGTCCAGCACGCCGCCGAGCCGGCGGGTGCGCTCGGCCCACTCGGCGTAGGTCGCCGTCGTCTTCCCGCCGGGGTTGTTGGTGACGATCGTCCCGTCGCCGTAGTGCTGCTCGACGTGCCGGAAGATCGAGTCGATGGTGAGGGGGTAGTCCTGCATCAGCCCGCGCATGGCCGGAGTTTGCCAGTGACCACGCTCACGTTCCACAGGTGGTCGCGGCTCAGCCGAAGGCGCTGACCACCCCGTCGATGACGGGCACGAGCAGGTCGGTCGCGGGGTGCGCCGCGTCCGACCGCGCGCTGACGTTCAGGACCCAGATGCCGCGGCCGCGGGCGTCGGGCAGCGCGAGCACGTAGGTGGTGCCGTCGAGCTCCTCGCAGCTGACCAGGAAGGCCTCGTCGCCGACCGCCGGCGCCTTCGTGCTCGGGCAGATCTGGCCCTGGCGGTGGAAGAAGCCGCGGCTCATCTGCTCGGTGGTGGTGCCGTCCGAGAGGAAGCCCACGTCGGCCAGGTAGGCGTAGTCGTAGGGGTCGAGGCCGTACTGCAGCGGCACCGGGACCCACGTGCACCCGCTGGGCCCCTGGGGGAGGGTGCCGCTCCAGTAGCTCATCTCGACGCCGAGGACCGCCTCGAGCCGGTCGGTCAGCCGCGGGCAGGTGGACATGTCGTCCGCGGTGTCGACGCCGGGATAGGGCTTGCTCCCGGGGAGCCACCGGTCCCAGGCGACCGGGGAGCTGAGTCTCACGGGAGGCAGTCCGGCGGCCACCGCTTGGAGCTCCCGCTGCGCGACCGGGTCGGCAGACGGGGTGGACGGGCCCGGCGTGGTCGGGGGCGCCGGCGTCTCCGCGGCTGACGACGGTGCCGCGGAGGTGGTGGGCGCGGGCTGCGCGGTCCCCGGCCCGGGCCGCACGGTCAGCACGACCGCGACCGCCAGCAGCGCCGCGGCGGACCAGACGAGCAGCGCCGCGGCGCGCCGCGAGGGCCTCCGGAGAGCCCGCCCGTGCGGGGCCCGCGTTCCGCCCGGTTCGTCGGTCCAGCGCACCATGTCGTCGTCCTCCCTGGAGACCGCACCAGGAAGACGCCTCGGCCGGGCGGCGACGAGCTACACCGCTACGTCTCGGTTCCGTAACGGCGGGGCCGGTCGCGGTCACCGGAGCCGGCGGGCGCGCAGGACGACGTCCTCGGCGTGGTGCGCACCGGCACCGCCCTCCGGGATCACGCGGGGCCGCTGCTCGTCCACCTCCACGCGCCAGTCGTCGCCCAGCATCGCGGCGACCATCGACGGCCAGACGTAGTCGGCGGGGTCGTCGCCGCCGTCGAGCACCTCGTGGTGCTCCATCCCCGCGTGGTGCACCAGCAGCAGCACACCGCCCGGCGCCACGGCGTCGAGCAGCGCGCGCTCGGCCGCGGCGTCCGGCGTGCGCAGGAGGGCCGGGTACTGCGCGGACACCAGGTCGAAGGACCGCGGCGGCAGCCCCGCCTCCACGAGCCCCGCGTGCACCCAGCGGACGGTGACACCGGCGTCCCTCGCGTGGCCGGCGGCCCGTTCCAGCGCCACGCCGGAGACCTCGAGCGCGGTCACGTCCCAGCCAGCACGCGCCAGCCAGACGGCGTCCGCCCCCTCGCCGCAGCCCACGTCGAGCACCCGTCCCGGCGCCAGGCCGGCGACCTCGGCGACGAGCGCGCCGTTGGGGCGGCCGCTCCACAGCTGCTCCCGGTCGGCGTACCGCCGGTCCCAGTGCTCCTGGACGGCGGGGTCGCCCGCGTACTCCTCGGTCATGGGCGCAGCCTGACCCCGGGACGTCCGGGACGGCCACTCCCGTTGCCGGTCCGGCAACGCCTCAGGCGGTGAGGACGACGGGCAGCTCGGCGAGGCCCCGGATCACGAACTCCGGACGGCGCCGCGCGGGCCGGCCGAGCTCCAGCCGCGAGGTCCGCGCGAGCAGCGCCCCGAACGAGGCCTGCAGCTCGACGCGGGCCAGCGGCGCCCCGATGCAGAAGTGGACGCCCGCGCCGAAGGAGATGTGCGGGTTGTCGGTGCGGCCGACGTCGAGGGTCTCCGGCGCGTCGAACACGGCAGGGTCGTGGTTCGCCGCGCCGAGCAGGGCCGCGATCTTCCGCCCCTCCTCGACGGTGATCCCGCCGATCTCGACGTCCTCGGTCGCGGTCCGCTCGAACAGCTGCAGCGGGCTGTCGAACCGCATGAGCTCCTCGATCGCGGTCGGCAGGAGCGCCGGGTCGTCACGCAGCCGCTGGAGCTGGTCGGGGTGCTCCAGCAGCGCCAGCAGGCCGTTGCCGCTGACGTTCACCGTCGCCTCGTGCCCGGCGTTGAGCAGCAGGATGCAGGTGGTGACCAGCTCGTCCTCGGTCAGCCGGTCGCCCTCGGAGTCGCGGACGCCGACGAGGTGGGAGAGCAGGTCCTCGCCCGGGTGCTTCCGACGCTCGGCAGCCAGCTGCCGCAGGTAGGCGACGAACTCGTCGGCCGCGCGCTCGGCGGCGTCCTCGACCTCCGTCGTCCGGCCGTACTCGTACATCTTCACGATCGCGTTGGACCACGGGCGCAGCAGCGGGCGGTCGGCGTCGGGCACGCCCAGCAGCTCGGCGATGACCGCGACGGGCAGCTCCTCGGCCATGCCCGACAGGACGTCGACGGGTTCGCTGCCGGCCGAGCGCTCGACGAGCCCGTCCACGAGCGTGCCGGCCAGCTCCTCGACCCACGGGCGCAGCCGCTCGACGTGCCCGCGGGCGAAGGCGGTGCTGATCAGCCGCCGCAGCCGGGTGTGGTCGGGCGGCTCCATCTCCAGGATCGCGTTGCGGTGGATGAGGTTGAAGCTCCCGAACCGCTCGGCCGGCTCCTTGTCCCGCCAGATCCGGCCCAGCCGCCGGTCGCGCAGGACCGCGTTCGACTCCGCGTGGGTGAAGGCCAGCCAGAGCCCCAGCCCCTCGTGCCACTGCACGGGCGCCACGGCGCGGGCCGCCGCGAAGGCCGGGTAGGGATCGGCGACGACGGCGGGGTCGGTGAGGTCGAGCGGTGCCACGTCTCCCGACCCTAGGGACGGCGGCAACGGGCCGGGCCACCCGCATACGCTGCACCGCATGGCTTCCCGCAAGCGCTCCTCCGCCCCCGCCGCTGCCGCGCCGGAGGGCATCAACCCGAAGGCCCCCTGCTTCTGCGGCTCCGGCCGCCGCTACAAGCACTGCCACGGCTCCGGCTACGCGCCGCCGGTGACGCGGCCCTTCGAGGGCCTGCCGGGGGAGACCGACTGGGTCGCCCTGCGGGAGCTCGTGCCGGCGGCCACCGCCACGCTGAGGACGACGGACGGCCGCGAGGTCACGCTCGCCAGCGTCCTGCCCGGCGGCACCCCGGCCCTCGTGCGCGCCAACGGGGAAATCGTGCTCGGGGTCCAGATGCAGACCTCGTCCGACGACGTCAGCCGCGACATCGGCACCGCGCTGGCCGCCGCGCTCGATGCCCCCGCGGGCGCCCCGGTCGACCCGGGCCCGATCGGCGCCGCCGGCTCGGCCGGACCGCGGCTGCAGGAGCTGCTCGACCTCACGGCGCCGTTCGAGGTGACCGTGCACGACGACTTCGGCTTCTGGCTGGAGGGCACCGACCCGTCCGCGGCGGCGTTGGCAGGGCTCGAGCACGCCAACGAGGCGATCCTGCCCACGGTCCGGCTGGAGGGGCTCGAGGCCGCCTACTGGGTCCGCCCCGGTGACGAGCGCGCGCACCTGCGGTGGGTCCGGCCGGAGCCGGAGGAGAAGCTGCTCGACGCGCTGGCGCGGCTCTCGGCGTCCGGGCAGATCCTGCTCGGCGAGGGGACGCGCTACGCCGGCGCGTTCAGGGCGCTGGGCCTCGTCGTCCCGGTGTGGGACCTGCCGGCCGACGCGGCGGCGGAGAGCTGGGTCGGTCCGGCCACGGAGTTCCAGGGCCGCCTGGAGCAGGCCCTGCAGGTCACCGAGCCGCTCACGTCCGACGAGCGCCGCGCCCGCGCCGGCCTGATCTCGCGGCAGATCACCCTGCGCTGAGGCGCGGAAGTGTTTGCGCTCACACGACCCGGACGGTGAACCGAGCCGTCGACACGGAGCCCGTGTGCGCGCCGTGACGCCCCGCTGACCGGCGGAAATCGTTATCGGAGCCAGGTGACGGGAGCGTTACGCGACCGTGACAACGAATGAGCGATCTGGGGTTGACGGCACCGGTTGTTAGCGCTCACATTGGCTTCGCTCGCGTAGCGCGGGCCTGCGCCGGGTCGAGTGGCAGCAGATGTCTCGAAGAGGAGATCACACGTGAGCAGGAAGCTCGGCTTGACCGCCGCGACCGCCGTCATGGCGCTCGCCCTGGCGGCATGCGGCGGCGAGGGCGCTGGTAGCGGCTCGTCCAACAGCAATGCGGAGCCCGAGGACCTCAAGATCGGCGTCGCGATGCCGACGGAGACGTCCGAGCGGTGGATCGCCGACGGCAACTCCGTGAAGGAGCAGCTGGAGGAGAAGGGGTACGAGGTCGACCTGCAGTACGCGGGCGACGACATCCCCACCCAGTCCCAGCAGGTCGACCAGATGATCACGCAGGGCGCTGACCTGCTCATCGTCGCCGCGATCGACGGCACGGCGCTCAGCAGCCAGCTGCAGGCCGCGGCGGACCAGGGCATCCCGGTCATTTCCTACGACCGCCTCATCCGCGACACCGAGAACGTCGACTTCTACGTCAGCTTCGACAACTACAAGGTCGGCGTCGCGCAGGCCGAGTCGCTGCTGACCGGTCTCGGCGTCACCACCGCCGACGGTGCCGAGGGCACCGCCACCGGGCCGTTCAACATCGAGCTGTTCGCCGGCTCGCTGGACGACAACAACGCCCACTTCTTCTTCGACGGGGCCATGGACACCCTCCAGCCCTACATCGAGGACGGCACGCTGGTCGTGAAGTCGGGTCAGACCGACATCGACCAGGCCGCCACCCTCCGCTGGCAGCAGGAGACCGCGCAGAAGCGCATGGAGGACCTCCTGACCCAGAGCTACAACGACGGCTCGGTCGTCAACGGCGTCCTCTCGCCCTACGACGGTCTGTCGCGCGGCATCATCACCGCCCTGCAGAACGCCGGCTACGGCGCGGCCGACAAGCCGATGGCGGTCGTCACCGGTCAGGACGCCGAGATCGCCTCGGTCAAGCTGATCGCCGACGGTGTCCAGAGCTCCACGATCTTCAAGGACACCCGTCTGCTGGCCGAGCAGGCCGTCATCGCCGCCGAGGCGTTCCTCGAGGGCGACGAGCCGGAGGCCAACGACACCGAGACGTACGACAACGGCGTCAAGGTCGTCCCGTCCTACCTGCTGCCGGTCGAGAAGGTCTTCAAGGACGACATCCAGCCCGTCCTCGTCGACTCGGGCTACTGGACGGCCGAAGAGGTCGCCTCCGGTCAGGCCGACTGACCCAGCGCACGACCGGCCGGGCCCGGTGGCGAGCATCGCTGCCGGGCCCGGCCGCACCACCCGGTCCCGCCGGGCGGGGCGCACGACGTCTCGCCCGGCGGCCCGGTACACCCCACACTCTGCACATCGCGCGCACCCGCCCCGTCCCGTACGCGCACGACGGTGAGGACGACGGAGTCCATGGACGACAACATCCTGGAGATGCGCTCGATCACCAAGACCTTCCCGGGCGTCAAGGCGCTCGAGAACGTCAACCTGGCGGTCCGCCGGGGCGAGATCCACGCGATCTGCGGTGAGAACGGCGCCGGCAAGTCCACGCTCATGAAGGTCCTGTCGGGGGTCTACCCCAGCGGCAGCTACGACGGGGAGATCGTCTTCGACGGCGAGCCCGCCTCGTTCGGCGGCATCCGCGACAGCGAGCACGTCGGGATCGTGATCATCCACCAGGAACTGGCCCTCGTGCCGTACCTGTCGATCGCGGAGAACATCTTCCTGGGCAACGAGCGGCGCGGCCGCGGCGGCCTCATCGACTGGAACCTCGCGAACGCCGAGGCCGGCAAGCTCCTGGAGTCCGTCGGCCTCGACGAGAACCCGGTGACCCCCGTCGGTCAGCTCGGCGTCGGCAAGCAGCAGCTGGTCGAGATCGCGAAGGCGCTGTCCAAGGACGTGCGCCTGCTGATCCTCGACGAGCCCACCGCGGCGCTCAACGACACCGACTCCGAGCACCTGCTCGGTCTGCTGCGCCGGCTCAAGGAGCGCGGCATCACCTCCATCATGATCTCGCACAAGCTCAACGAGATCACCGCGATCGCCGACCGCGTCACCGTGATCCGCGACGGGAAGACCGTCGAGACGTTGAGCCTCGAGGCCGGCGAGGTCACCCAGGAGCGGATCATCCGCGGGATGGTCGGCCGCGACCTCGAGAGCTTCTACCCCGACCGCGAGTCCCACCCCGGCGAGGAGGTCCTCCGCGTCGAGGACTGGACCGTCTGGCACCCCACCCAGGACCGCAAGGTCGTCGACGGCGCGAGCTTCTCCGTCCGCGCGGGTGAGGTCGTCGGCATCGCCGGCCTCATGGGCGCCGGGCGCACCGAGCTGGCCATGAGCATCTTCGGCCGCTCCTACGGCCGGGACATCAGCGGCCGCATCTTCGTGCACGGCAAGGAGGTCAAGGCCCGCTCGGTGGCCGAGGCCATCGACAAGGGCATCGCCTACGCGACCGAGGACCGCAAGCGGTACGGCCTGAACCTGATCGAGGACATCCGGCGCAACGTGTCCGCCGCCGCCCTCGGCAAGCTGTCCCGCCGGGGCTGGGTCAACGGCAACGAGGAGACCCGGGTCGCCGAGGAGAGCCGGCGCAGCATGAACATCAAGGCGCCGAGCGTGATGTCCGTCGTCGGCAAGCTGTCGGGCGGCAACCAGCAGAAGGTCGTGCTGTCCAAGTGGCTGTTCACCGACCCCGACGTGCTGATCCTCGACGAGCCCACCCGCGGCATCGACGTCGGCGCCAAGTACGAGATCTACACGATCATCAACCGTCTGGTGGCGGCCGGTAAGGCCGTCGTCGTCATCTCCTCCGAGCTGCCCGAGCTGCTCGGCATCTGCGACCGCATCTACACGCTGTCGGCGGGCCGGATCACCGGTCAGCTGCCGGTGCGTGAGGCCACCCAGGAGAGCCTCATGGAGCTCATGACCAAGGAAAGGGAGTCCGTCTGATGGCCACGACCGCGACCCCGCAGGCCGACCCGGCTCCCAAGGAGCCGGAGGACGCCCAGGCGGCAGCCCTGCACACGGGCACGAGCGACCTGCGCAAGCTGATCACCCGCAACCTGCGGCAGAGCGGCATCTACGTCGCCTTCGTGGCGATCGTGGCGCTGTTCGCGATCCTCACCGACGGCGTCTCGCTCAGCCCGAACAACGTCACCAACATCGTCCTCCAGTACTCGTACATCCTGGTGCTGGCGATCGGCATGGTCCTGGTGATCATCGCCGGGCACATCGACCTGTCGGTCGGTTCCGTCGTGGCGCTGACCGGCGCCGTGTCGGCCGTCCTGGTCATCAAGAACGGCTACCCCTGGTGGGTCGGCATGCTGGCGGCCCTCGCCGTCGGGCTCGCCGTCGGTGCCTGGCACGGCTTCTGGGTCGCCTACGTCGGCATCCCGGCGTTCATCGTGACCCTCGCGGGCATGCTCCTGTTCCGCGGCCTCACGCTGCAGGTGCTGGACAACATCTCGCTCTCGCCGTTCCCCTCGGAGTACAGCAAGGTCGCCAGCGGCTTCCTCAACGGCCTGCTCGGCGGCAACGGCTACGACGCGTTCACCCTTCTCATCGGTGTGGTCGCGGTCGCCGGGTACGCCGTCAGCGGCTTCCGCACCCGCGTCGCCCGCATCAAGTACTCGCAGCCCGTCGAGTCCTTCCCGCTGTTCATCGCGCGGGTCGTGGCGGTCGGCGCGGTCGTCATGGCGTTCGCCTGGCAGCTGGCCCACGCCCGCGGCCTGCCGATCGTGCTGATCATCCTGGCCGTGCTGATCCTGGTGTACGGCGTCGTCTCGAAGCGGACGGTCTTCGGCCGCCAGATCTACGCCATCGGCGGCAACCTGGCCGCGGCGCAGCTCTCCGGCGTCAAGGTCAAGGTCGTCAACTTCTGGATCTTCGTGAACATGGGCTTCCTGTCCGCGGTCGCCGGGATCATCTACTCGTCGCGGTCGAACGGCGCCCAGCCCGCCGCGGGCAACATGTTCGAGCTCGACGCCATCGCCGCCGCGTTCATCGGTGGCGCGGCCGTCACCGGCGGTGTGGGCACGGTCGTGGGCGCCATGGTCGGTGGTCTGATCATGGCCGTCATGAGCAACGGCATGCAGCTCATGGGCGTCAACCAGTCGATCCAGTCGGTGGTCAAGGGCCTGGTCCTGCTGCTGGCGGTCGCGTTCGACGTCTACAACAAGCGCCGCGCAGGGGCCTCCCGCTGAGCGCCGAGCCGGTCGCCGCGGTCGCAGGTCGCGGCGGCCGGCCCGGGCGACGAGGGGGAGGAGCGGTGGAGTCCGACGGCGCGGCCCGCGCCCTGGTGATGAGCGACGTCGCCGCGCTCGCCGGGGTCTCGCACCAGACCGTGTCCCGGGTGGTGAACGGCCACCCGAACGTGGCCCCGCACACCCGCGAGCGGGTCGAACGGGCCATCGCGGAGCTGGGCTACCGGCCCAACATCGCCGCCCGCGCCCTCGTCACCGGGTCGACCCGCACCATCGGCCTGGTCACCGTGAAGATCAACCAGTACGGGCCGGCGCAGACCATGCTCGGCCTGGAGAACGCCGCCCGGGCGGCGGGCTACTCGCTGAGCGTCTCGATCCTCGACGACGCGACCGCGGCCCACATGCGCGAGGCCGTGGACACGTTCGTGGCCCAGCGCGTGGACGGCATCGTGGCGCTGTCCACGTACGACGACGCCGCGGCGGCCCTGGCCACCCTCGACCCGCCGGTGCCGCTGGTCGCCGTCCAGGTCGGCGGGGTGGAGGACCGGCCCGCCGTCGGCGTGGACCAGGAGACCGGCGCCCGCCTGGCCACCCGGCACCTGCTGGGCCTGGGCCACCGCACCGTGCACCACGTCGCCGGGCCGGCGGACTCCCAGGAGGCCCGCGGGCGCATCGCCGGCTGGCGAGCGGAGCTCGAGGCCGCCGGTGCGCCGGTGCCCGAGGAGATGCTGCGCGGGGACTGGACGCCGTCGTCGGGCTACCTGGCCGGCAAGGCCCTCGCCGCGCGGATCAGGGGCGGCGAGGACATCACCGCGATCTTCACCGCCAACGACCAGATGGCCCTCGGCCTGCTCGCCGCCCTCCACGAGGGCGGGCTGCGCATCCCCGAGGACGTCAGCGTCGTCGGCTTCGACGACCTGCCCGAGGCGCCGTACTTCACGCCGCCGCTCACCACCGTCCGGCAGGACTTCGCCGAGCTGGGCCGGCGGGGCGTGCAGCTCGTCCTGGGCCGGATGAAGGGCGAGGACCTGCACCCCGACCCGGTCCCGCCCGCGCTGCTGGTGCGGTCGAGCACCGGTCCGGCGCCCGCTCCGGCATGAGGCCGGCCCCGCTGTCCACGCCCGCACGTCCCGCCAGTCGAAAGGGTCCCCTGCCATGACCACCGATGCCGTCGCTGCCCTCACCAGCGGCCGCACCGCCCTGGGCATCGAGCTGGGGTCCACCCGGATCAAGGCCGTGCTCGTCGGCCCGGACCACGCGCCGCTCGCCGTCGGCAGCTCCGACTGGGAGAACCAGCTCGTCGACCGGGTCTGGACCTACTCGCTGGACGCCGTCTGGGCCGGTCTCCGGGAGAGCGTCGCGGCCCTGGCCGACGACGTGCGCCGCCGCCACGGGGTCGAGCTCGCGGGGGTCGGTGCCCTCGGCGTCTCGGCGATGATGCACGGCTACCTCGCCTTCGACGCAGACGGCGAGCTGCTCACGCCGTTCCGCACCTGGCGCAACACCAACACGGGGCGGGCGACCGAGCGGCTCAGCGCGGAGTTCGGCGTCAACATCCCGCACCGGTGGAGCGTCGCGCACCTCTACCAGGCGATCCTCGACGGCGAGGAGCACCTCGGCCGGCTGGACCACCTGACGACCCTGGCCGGTTACGTGCACTGGCAGCTGACCGGGCAGAAGGTGCTCGGCATCGGCGACGCCAGCGGCATGTTCCCGATCGACGACCACACCCGCGCCTACGACACCGCGATGCTGGCCCGCTTCGACGAGCTGGCCGCCGAGGCGGGCGCCCAGCTGTCGCTGGCCGACCTGCTGCCTGCCATCGCGTCCGCCGGGGAGCCGGCCGGCACCCTCACCGAGGCCGGCGCGGCCCGCCTCGACCCCACCGGGCGGCTGCGTGCCGGCACCCCGCTCTGCCCGCCGGAGGGGGACGCGGGCACCGGGATGGTGGCCACCAACTCGGTCGCTCCGCGGACCGGCAACGTCTCCGCCGGGACGAGCATCTTCGCGATGGTGGTGCTCGAGAAGGAGCTCGCCCAGGTGCACCGCGAGCTGGACCTGGTGACCACCCCGGCCGGGGACCCGGTGGCGATGGTGCACTGCAACAACGGCGCCAGCGAGCTGGAGGCGTGGGCCGGGCTGTTCGCCGAGTTCGCCCGCGCGCTGGGCTCCGAGGTGAGCGCGTCGGAGGTGTTCGAGACGCTGTTCGCCGCCGCCCTGCGCGGTGCCAGCGACGGTGGCGGGATGCTCTCGTACAACTACCTCTCCGGGGAGCCGATCACCGGGCTCGAGGAGGGCCGCCCGCTGTTCCTGCGGGCGCCGGACAGCCGGCTCGACCTCGGGTCCTTCATGCGCACGCACCTGTACGCGTCGCTGGCCACGCTGCGGATCGGGATGGACGTCCTGCAGAAGACCGAGGGCGTGCGGCTGGACCGGATGTTCGCCCACGGCGGCCTGTTCAAGACCGAGGGCGTCGCCCAGCGCTTCCTGGCCGCGGCGATCGACACCCCGGTCTCCGTCGGTGACGTCGCCGGGGAGGGCGGCGCGTGGGGCATCGCCGTCCTGGCCGCCTTCGCCACCCGGCGCGCGCCGGGGCAGACCCTGGCCGACTACCTGGACAGCGCTGTCTTCACCGGCACGAGCCTGCAGACGGCCGAGCCCGATGCGGACGACGTCGCGGGCTTCGACGCCTTCATGCGGCGCTACGTCGCGGCGCTCCCGGTCGAGCGGGCCGCCGTCGAGCACGTGAGCCCCGCCCAGCGAGGAGGAGACGCATGACCGCCACCCTGACCGAGCGCGGCACGCACCGCGAGCAGCGCGAGCACGTCGCCCGGCTGCACTCGTACCTGACCCGCTACGAGCTGGTCACCTGGACGTCGGGGAACGTCTCCGAGCGGGTGCCCGGCGAGGACCTCTTCGTCATCAAGGGCAGCGGCGTCGAGTACGACGAGCTGACCTGGGAGGGCATCACCGTCTGCGACCTCGACGGCAACCCGGTCGACGGGGTGAAGAAGCCGTCGAGCGACACCGACGCGCACGCCTACGTCTACCGCCACATGCCGGAGGTCGACGGGCAGGTGCACACGCACAGCCCGTACGCCACGGCCTGGGCGGCGCGCGCCGAGGAGATCCCCTGCGTGCTGACCGCCATGGCTGACGAGTTCGGCGGGCCGATCCCGGTCGGGCCGTTCGCGCTCATCGGCGACGACTCGATCGGCCGGGGCATCGTCGAGACGCTCACGGGCTCCCGGTCGCCTGCGGTGCTCATGCGCAACCACGGCGTCTTCACCGTCGGTCCCTCCGCGAAGGCCGCGGTGAAGGCCGCCGTCATGACCGAGGACGTCGCCCGCACCGTCCACTTCTCCCGCCAGCTCGGCGAGCCGCTGCCCATCCCGCAGGCGGACGTCGACCGGCTCTACGCCCGCTACCAGAACGTCTACGGACAGTGAGGACCACCGACGTGCGCAGCAACCCCTTCGCCGAGGCCGAGATCTGGTTCCTGACCGGCAGCCAGGACCTCTACGGCGAGGAGACCCTCCAGCAGGTCGCCGACCAGTCCCGGCGGGTCGCCGCCGAGCTCGACGGCGCCGACGAGATCCCGGCCCGGGTCGTCTGGAAGCCCGTGCTCAAGGACGCCGGCGCCATCCGCCGGGCCATGGGCGAGGCGAACGAGGACCCCAACTGCCTGGGCGTCATCACGTGGATGCACACGTTCTCCCCGGCGAAGATGTGGATCTCCGGTCTCGACGCGCTGCGCAAGCCGCTGCTGCACCTGCACACCCAGGCCGACGCCGCCCTGCCCTGGGCGACGATCGACATGGACTTCATGAACCTCAACCAGGCCGCCCACGGCGACCGCGAGTACGGGTTCATGCTCACCCGGCTGCGCGTCCCGCGGACGACGGTCTCCGGGCACGTCTCCAACCCGCGCGTGCGCGCCCGGGTGGGGTCGTGGGCCCGCGCCGCCGCCGGCGCAGCGGCCGCCCGGGGGCTGAAGCTGGCCCGCTTCGGCGACAACATGCGCAACGTCGCGGTCACCGAGGGGGACAAGGTCGAGGCGGAGATCCGCTTCGGCATGTCGGTGAACACCTGGGGCGTGAACGACCTGGTGGCCGTCGTCGAAGCGGTCGCCGACAAGGACGTGGACGCGCTGGTCGAGGAGTACGCCGACCTGTACGCGATGTCGGCCGAGGTCCTGCCCGGCGGGGCGCAGCACGAGGCGGTGCGCTACCAGGCCCGCATCGAGGTGGCGCTGCGCTCGTTCCTGGTCGACGGCGGCTTCGGGGCGTTCACGACCAACTTCGAGGACCTCGGCGGCCTGCGCCAGCTGCCGGGTCTCGCCGTCCAGCGGCTCATGGCCGACGGCTACGGGTTCGGCGGCGAGGGCGACTGGAAGACCTCCGCCCTGCTGCGCGTGCTCAAGGTCGCCGGTGCCGGCCTGCCGGGCGGGACGTCCTTCATGGAGGACTACACCTACGACCTCGAGGTCGGCAGCGAGAAGATCCTCGGCGCGCACATGCTCGAGGTCTGCCCGACCATCTCCGGCGGCCGGCCGAAGCTCGAGGTTCACCCGCTGGGCATCGGCGGCCGCGAGGACCCCGCCCGTCTCGTGTTCGACGCGGCGCCCGCGCCGGGCGTCGTCATCGGCTGGTCGGACCTGGGCGACCGGTTCCGCTGGGTGGCCAACGAGATCGACGTCGTCGAGCCCGACGAGCCGCTGCCGAACCTGCCCGTGGCCCGCGCCGTCTGGGAGCCGCGGCCGGACTTCGCGACGGCGACCGAGGGCTGGCTGACCGCCGGTGGCCCGCACCACACGGTGCTGACCACGCAGCTCGGCGCCGACGAGCTCACCGACCTGGCCGAGGTGTTCTCGACCGAGCTGGTGCTCATCGACGCCGAGACCACGCGCCGGTCGCTGGCCAAGGAGCTGCGCTGGAGCGCGGCCTACCACCGCCTCAACCAGCGCCTCTGATCCGACGGGGACTTTCTGTACCGGAAGTCCGGGGACTTCCGGTACAGAAAGTCCCTCAGAGGTGGCGGAGCAGGTAGCGGTAGAAGCCGGCGCCGCGGTGCAGGGCGGCCACGGAGATCCGCTCGTCGGCGGCGTGCAGAGCGGCCAGCTCGTCCTTCGTCAGGTCGAACGGCATGAACCGGTACACGCTGTCGCAGATCTGGCTGAAGTGCCGGGCGTCGCTGGCCTGCACCATCACGTACGGCGCCACGGCGGCGTCGGGGTAGACCGAGCGCACCGCGTCGGTGACCAGCGCGAACGCCTCGTTGTCGGCGCGCGACACCGGGGACGGGTCGTTGCCGGAGACGACGGTCAGCGATACCTCCGGGTCGTCGATGACGCGGCGCAGCCGTTCCACCGTCGACTGCACCGTCTCCCCGAGGGCGATGCGGATGTTGGCGTGCGCCCGCGCGCGGGTGGCCAGCACGTTGCGCGCCTTGCTGCCCTCGAGCTGCGTGATGGCGACGGTGGTGCGGACCAGGGCGTTGGCCTCCCGGCTCGCGCGCGACAGGACCAGCGCCAGCGCCGGCCGGAGGTACCCGGCGTGGGCGAAGACAGCGCGGTAGCCGGTGGGCGCGTGGCGGCCGAGGGCGTCGACCATGCCGAGGACGACGTCGTGCAGCCGGGCGGGGAAGGGGTTGTCCTCGATCCGGAGGATGGCGCGGGCCAGCCGGGCGGGTGCCCCGCCGCGCACCGGCGCCGACGCGTGCCCGCCCGGGTCGCTGGTGACCAGCTCGACGTCCAGCAGGCCCTTCTCGGCCAGGCCGACGACGGCGGTCTGGCCGGGCACGCCGGGGAAGACGCCGCTCACCACGGCGCCGCCCTCGTCGACGACCGCCCACGGCCGGATCCCGCGTGCCGTCAGCGCCTCGACCGCCAGCTGCGCGCCGACCCCTGCCACCTCCTCGTCGTCGCCGAAGGAGAGGTAGACGTCGCGAGCGGGCGTGAACCCCGCGCTCACCAGCGACTCGACGGCCTCCAGGATCGCGACGAGCGCGCCCTTGTCGTCGATCGCGCCACGGCCGTGCACGACTCCGTCCTCGATCAGCCCGGAGAACGGGTCGCGGGACCAGTCCTGGCCGGCGACCGGCACGACGTCGTAGTGCGCCATCAGCACCAGCGGCGGGGCGTCGCTGCCGCTCGACCAGCGGTAGAGCAGCGCGCCGTCGCCGAGGACCTCGCGCTCGAGCGCCTGGTGCGTCCGCGGGTACAGCTCGACGAGCCGCTCGCGGAACCGCTCGAACGCGGCCGTGTCGACCTCCGCGGGGTCCTTCGACGAGATCGTCGGGATGCGGACCAGCTCGGCGAGCCGTTCGGCGGTGGCGCCGGCGTCCAGACCGTCGAGGTCGGCCGGGTGGGCGGAGACCTCGGGCGGGCGGAACCGGGCGACCCGGCGGGCGGCCGCCGTCACGGCGGCGCCGCAGGCCGCCGCGACCAGTGCACCCTTCACGCCTGCGGCTCCGTGGCCGGGGCGACCGAGCGCGGGTCCGCGGCCGCCGCGGCGTCGGAGAAGGCCAGCTTCGGGACGACGACCAGCGCCACCGCGGCCGCCAGCGCGGTGAGCCCGCAGACGACCCACACGGTCACGTAGCCGCTCAGCGAGCCGGCCGTCCCCTCCGAGCCGTCGACCAGCGTCGGCGCCCCGGCGGCGAGCGCGACGGCGAACGTCGCCGACGCGAAGCTGCCGCCCAGGACCTTCGACGTGTTCGTGAGGCCGGTGGCGACGCCGGTCCGGCCGGCAGGTGCCGCGGCCGCCGCCGCGGCGGGCAGCGCGGCGACCAGCGCGCCCGATCCGAGCCCGGCGACCACCATGCAGGCCAGCGTCTCACCCAGCGTTCCGTGGAACGGCACCAGCAGGAGGTACCCGGCGCCGACGAGCACGGCGGCGCCGATGAGCGTCGTCCGGGGGCTGGTGCGGGCCGAGACCCGGGAGAACTGGCTGGCACCGATGAGCATCGAGATCACGTAGCCGCCGATGACGATCGACACCATGCTCGTGGACAGGCCGAGCCCGTAGCCGTACACGTCGGGATCGGTCCGGGCGAACGTCGACAGCGGGCCCTGGGCGCCGAGGACGCTGACGCCGAACAGCCCCGCGGTCAGCTGGACCGGCCACATCGACGGGCTGCGGAGGACGCGGAAGTCGACCAGCGGGTCGGGGCGGCCGAGCTCGTAGCGCACGAACGGGACGACCAGCAGCAGACCGACGGCCGTCACGATCCACGGCCAGGGCTCGCCGGCGCCGTTGATCCGCACGAAGGTCAGCCCACCGGTGATCACGAGCAGGACGACGCTCAGCAGCGCCGCACCGGTGGCGTCGACGTTCCCGGCCAGCCGGTCGGTGCTCTCGGGCACGCGGAGCGCGACGACGGCGCAGACACCGAGGACGAGGAAACCGGGGACCAGCAGCACCAGCCAGAACTGGCCGGCCAAGGCGCTGCCCACCTGCCCGCCGCCCAGGGCGCCGACGATCGCGCCGAACTGGAGGGCGGCGACGATCAGGCCGGTGGCCCGGCGGGTCTGGGCCGCCTGGTCGGCGCGCCCGCGCGACCGGTCGTAGATGAGCGCGACCTGCAGCGGCAGCCAGGCCGCGTAGACGCCCTGCACCGCCCACGCGACCAGGAAGACCGGGAAGGACTGCGCGAACGCCAGGACGACCGTGGCCGCCGCGGTGACCGCCGCCGACAGCAGCAGCATCCGGCGGTGGCCGTGCAGATCGCCGAGCTTGGCGAGGATCGGCACCGCGATCGCCGACAGCATCAGCTGGGCGGCCTCGAGCCAGTTCACGTCGGCGTCGTGGATGTCGAGGTGCCGCGCCACGTCGGTGAGCAGCGGGATGTAGTAGCCCTGCAGGACGCCGCTGGTGAACTCGACGAAGACCAGGAAGCCGACGAGGCCCCCGCCGATCCCCGCGATCCGCCCGCCGCTGCGCGCCGTCGTCCCCGTCACCCGAGGTCCCTTCCCGCTGCGCCACGGGTGGTGGCGCGGAGGGTCCGGAGCGTAGTGGGCGGGCGCGGCCGGACGGAGCCCCCGGCCGGGAACTCCGCCCGGTCGGACGAGGTCAGGCCCGGCGGCGTCCGGAGGCGATCAGCCAGCTGCCCGACAGCGCGAGGGCGGCACCCCACGCGATCAGCGGCTGGACCGAGACCCCGGTGTAGGCCAGCTTCCCGGTGCCGGCGTAGGCGACCGGCTGGGCATAGGTGGCCACGGTCTCCTCGCAGCCGACCCCGTCGTAGTCGCTGTCGAGGTGCGAGCCGTAGCCGTACTGGCCGGCATAGACCGGGGCGGCGCCGTAGGCGCGGGCCTCGTCGCAGTTCTTGTAGGTGAAGGCGGCCTGGTGCGTCGTCGGCGGCGTGTAGTGGCCCGAGGCCTGCGACGGCCGCGGCCCCTGCGTGCCGCCACCGGTCGGCGGGGTCGGGAAGCAGTCCTGGATGTCCTCGATGGCGTTCTCGATCAGCCGCTGCCCGGTCTCGAAGTCCTCGGGCGACACCCCGATCCCCTCGAGCAGGTCCTCGATCCCCGGGAGGTCGCCAGGGTCCAGCGCCACGAGTTGTGCCTGGAGCGGCCCGGGCGCGGGAGGCGTCGAGGGGCCGAGTGCGATCAGGTCCTCGATCAGGTTCTGGATCACGCCCGCGACGCACTCGCCGGGGTTCTGGCTGGTGGACGTCGACGTCGAGCCGGACGTGCTGGTGGAGGTCGACGTGCTGGTGGAGGTAGACGTCGACGTGCTCGTCTCGGTTTGGGTGAGCGTCGGTGGTGTGACGATCGAGTCGGGGAGCGACCCCGTCGTCGTGACGACCTGCTGAGTGACCTCTTCGGTCTTGGCGCTCCCCGAGGTGCTGAGGCCGGCGAGCGCGTCGGTGAGCGACTCCCCGGTGGGCGTCTCGCTGCTGCTGCTGGTCTCGGTCGCGTCCCCGGGGTCGGCCAGCGCCGCACCGGAGGAGAACAGCACCATGACCGAGGCGGCGAGCAAGGCGAACGGCATCCGCAGACGCGTGGACATGGGCTCCCCCGAGAGCTCACAGCAGCAGTGGCCTGTGAGAGGTATCACGGGTAACAGGTAATCGCTGAGGCCAGTTCCAGGTACCGCGAGGACCGTTCCGTCACGCGACCGCGCGCCGCAACGCGCAGTAGCGCTTCGGGCTCAGAGCGCCGCGCGCGCCACCGGGCAGGACATGCAGCGCGGCCCGCCCCTGCCGCTGCCCAGCTCCGAGCCCGCGATCCGCACGACCTCGATCCCGGCTGCCTCGAGAGCCGCGTTCGTGACGGTGTTCCGCTCGTAGGCCACCGCCAGCCGGGGCGCCAGCGCCAGCGTGTTGTTGCCGTCGTCCCACTGCTCCCGCTCGGCGGTGACCGGGTCGAGCCCGGTGTCGATGACCCGCAGCCGGTCGATGCCCATGGCATCCGCGGCAGCCACCACGAAAGGCTGCGGACCCACGACGGCCAGCTCGGCGGTGTCGGCGTCGTCGGCGACCCCGTCGGGAGCCGTCACGGTCCAGGCGACCAGCGAGTCGGCCACCGCCGGGTACATGACCATCGCGTCGACGTCGACCATCGTGGCGATGGTGTCCAGGTGCATGGTGGCCCGCTGCTGGGCGATCGGGACGACCAGCACCGTGTGCGCCAGCCGGCGGGCGAACAGCCGCCGGGCCAGCCGTTCGGCGCCGCCGGGCGTCGTCCGCTCGCCGACGCCGACGGCGACGACGCCGGGGGACAGCAGCAGGACGTCGCCGCCCTCCAGGTGCTCGAGGTGCGCACCGTAGAGCTGCTCCACCCCGGCGAAGCGCGGGTGGTGGGCGTAGACGGCGGCGGTGATCGTGCTCTCCCGGTGCCGCGCGGGCATGGCCAAGGAGGTCACCGCCACCTCGTCGCCCACCCACACCGACGAGTCGCGGGTGAACAGCAGGTTGGGCAGCGGGGGGACGACGAAGTCCCCGCGGTCCATGACCTCGAACGCCAGGCCCTTGCCGCCGCGGAGCTCGTCGTGGGCCAGCCCGGCGATGAGCGCGCCGGCGAGATCCTCCGGGTCGAGCCCGGACAGGTGCGTCGTGGTGGCCCGCTGGAGGGTGGCCCCCAGGCGGGGGTCGTCAACGGCCGCCGCGATGAGCTCCGCGCGCGCCGACGGGAAGGACAGCACCTCGGCCAGCAGCCGGTCGAGGTGCAGCACCTCGACCCCGCGGTCGCGCAGCGCCTGGGCGAAGGCATCGTGCTCCTCCTGCGCCCGGTCGACCCACGGGACGCCGTCGAAGAGCAGCTCGTCGTTGTTGCGGGGGGTCAGCCGCCGCAGCTCGGCCCCGGGGCGGTGCAGCATCACCGTGCCCAGCCGGCCGACCTCGCTGGTGGCGCCCATGGCCGGCACGGCGTCGCCGTCGTCGATCATGCGCAGAGGTTCGCACAGCGACGGGGGCGGCGGCCCGCCACCCACCGGGTCAGCGGCTGCGCCGCATCTCCCCGCCGTGCACGGTGAGCGCGTAGATGACGAGGACGTCGAAGGCGATGACGATCGTCGACCACCAGGGGTAGGCCGGCAGGAACGCGAGGTTCACCAGGGCGCTCAGGCCGGCCAGGACGACACCCACGACCCGCGCCACGGTGTTGCCCGCCAGCAGGCCGGCCGCGGTGAGGATCGCGACGATGCCCAGCAGCAGGTGCGTCCAGCCCCACACCGTGTAGTCCAGCTCGACCACCAGGCCGCTCCGGCCCACGACGTAGAAGCTCTCGTCCAGGAGCGCCGCCAGGCCCTGCATGGCCTGCAGCAGCCCCACGACGACGAGCAGCACGCCGGCGAACGAGATCCACGCCATCCAGCCCGTGGGGCCCTGCCCCACCGATCGCCGCGGACCGATGCCCGCTTCCGCCTGCCAGTCCGACTGCTGGGTCATCGTTCTCTCCTCCCGCCGGTGCACGGGATGGTGCTGCGCCAGGTCGGCCCGCCGCATCGTCCGCAGCAGGTGAGCCGCGAGGGTCCCGGCCGGGCTGGCTAGGGTGCGGGAGAGGTCGGCAGTGCGGCCGGCCCGCACGACCGGAGGTACCGCGTGGACCTGTTCGACCTGACCGGCAAGGTGGCCGTCGTCACCGGTGGCACCCGGGGGATCGGCCTGATGATGGCCCGCGGTCTGCTCCAGGCCGGCGCCCGCGTCTACATCAGCTCCCGCAAGGCCGAGGCCGGCGACGCCGCCGTCGCCGAGCTGGGGGCGTTCGGGACGGTCCGCTCGATCCCCGCCGACCTCTCCCGCGAGGAGGAGTGCGTCCGCCTCGCCCAGGCGGTCGGGGAGCGGGAGGACGAGGTGCACGTCCTGGTCAACAACGCCGGCGCGACGTGGGGAGCGCCGTCGCTCGAGGAGTTCCCGTCCTCGGCGTGGGACAAGGTGGTCGACCTCAACCTGAAGAGCCCGTTCTTCCTCACCCGCGCGTTCCTCCCGCTGCTGGAGGCGGCCGGCGAGGAGGGCGACCCGGCGCGCGTCGTGAACGTCGGCAGCATCGACGGGCTGCACGTCCCGCCGATGCACACGTACTCGTACTCGTCGAGCAAGGCGGCGCTGCACCACCTGACGCGGGTGCTCGCCAAGGAGCTGGGGCCGCGCGGGATCACCGTCAACGCGGTCGCCCCCGGCCCGTTCGAGTCCAAGATGATGGCCGCCACGCTGGACGCCTTCGGCGCGGAGATCGCGGCCCGCGCCCCGCTGGGCCGGATCGGGCGGCCCGACGACATGGCCGGCGTCGTCGTCTACCTGTCCAGCCGGGCCGGCGCCTACGTCACCGGCGCCGTCATCCCCGTCGACGGCGGGATCGCCACCACCCGCTGACGGGTCGACCACGCGGTACGGCAGCCGTCCACGCCGTCCACCGCGTGTTCGACCGGCCTACCGCGAGGACGAGGTGGCGGGCTGGGCGGCGACGCGGGCCAGGTGCGCGTCCGCCAGCGCCACCTGGTGCGGGGAGCCGACCAGCACGCCCTGCTCGCGCGCCCCGCGCCACCACTGCCGCGCGGTGGAGAGGTCGCCGCGGCGCTCGGCGATCCGGCCGAGCAGCTCGTCGTACGCGCCCAGGGTGAGCGCCGGCGTCCCGAGCACCGCCTGCCGCCCGCGGTAGGGGAGCAGCGACTCCACCGCCGACGCCCACTCCGGCGCGTCGCCCAGCCGCAGCGCCGACTCCGCCTGCAGCAGGACGGCGACGTCGCTGGCCCAGTCGCGGATCCGCGTGCGCCCCCACCGGGCCCGCAGCCGCCTCGCCTCCCCGAGGTCACCGGACTCGGCCGCGGCCAGCACCGCCATCTCCTGCAGCAGCGGGCTGCCCTCGTCCCCGGTCTCGACCAGCAGCGGGATGACCTCGGCCAGCCGCCCGTCGGCGCGGCGCAGGGTGAACTGGTGCGCGGCGTAGGCGTGCCGCGCGTGCGGGGTGACCCGGCGGTACAGCTCGTACGCCTCGGTGGTCAGCTCCTCCGCGCGCTCCGCGTTCCCCCGCAGCCAGGCCAGCCCGCCCGCCTGCCAGAGGACGTGCGGCCGGATCTCCGGGCCGCTCAGCGAGACGGCGAGCCGCCGGGCCTCGGCGTGGTCGGCCTCGAAGCCGGCGAGGTCGGTGAGGTGCAGCCGGATCGCCGCCCGGTGCAGCCGAGCCACGAACTCCGTCCAGCGCGGCAGCCCGGAGCCCACCATCGCCAGCGACTCGTCGGCCGCGGCCAGCCGCAGCTCGGCGGCGCCGGGTCGGCCCCAGACCGCGAGGCAGAAGTTGTTCAGCGCCCGCCCGAGCAGCTCGGGGTCGCCGATGCAGCGCGCGGTCTCGATCGCCTGCCGGGCTGCGCGGACCCCGCGGTCGTCGGCGCTGAACGCCAGCTCCACGCCGAGCGTGCCCAGCAGCTGGACGGTGGTGCGGTCCTCGGCGCCGTCGGCGAGCAGGTCCTCGAGCAGGGCGACCATGTCGTCGTCCACCACGCCGTGCGGGCGCCAGTTCCAGACGGTGACGCTGCCCCAGACCGCGGCCGCCTGCGCCAGGCAGGCGCGGTCGCCGAGCTGGCGCGCGACCGTGATCGCCTGGGCCACCACCTCGCGGGCCTCGGTCCGCGAGCCGCTGCGCAGCAGGTCGTTGCCCAGCGCGGTCAGCAGGTCGTGCCGGGTGCGGGCGGCGTCCGGCTCGGCCGGGTCGACCAGCTCCAGCGCGCGGCGGGTGTGCACCGCCGCCTCCCCGTGCGCCAGCCGGGCCCGGGCGGCGCGGGCGGCCGCCGCCGAGTACATCCGCGCGGGCGCCGGCCCGCTGACCGGCAGGGCCTCGACGAAGTGGTACGCCAGCCGCTCCACCAGGGCGTCGTCCGTCGTCGTGGCGATCCGGCGCTCCAGTGCCTCGCCCAGCCGAGCGTGCAGGCGGGCCCGGCGCAGCGCGGGGAGGTCGCCGACCAGCACCTCCTGGACCAGCGCGTGCGTGAACCGCCAGCTCCAGGGCCGGGAGCCCTCGACCACCAGGCCGACGGCGACCGCGGAGTCGAGCGCGCCGAGCGCTTCCTCCGCCGGTACCCGCGCCGCCTCCAGCAGGTCCAGGGTCACCTCGCGGCCGGCCACCGCGCACAGCTCGAGCACCTCCCGGGTCGCCGCGGGGAGGCGGCCCACCCGGGTGCGCAGCACCTCGCCGACCGACGGCGGCACGGGCGCGTGGTCGAGGTGCAGGTCGTGGGCGCCCACCATCCACCGGGACAGCTCGACGACGAAGAACGGGTTGCCGCCGGTGCGGTCGTGGACGGCGGTCGCCAGCGAGCGGTCGCCGGGGGAGCCCAGCTGGGCGGCCAGCAGCGCGGCGACCTCGTCGGCGTCCAGCCCGGACAGCCGCAGGCAGGTGGCCGACGGCTCGCGGGCCAGGCGCGCCAGGCAGTCGGTGACCGCCTCCGGCAGCTGCTCGCCCACGGTCCGCGCGGTGACGACCAGCAGCACCGGCGCGCGCGGCAGGTGCCGCGCGAGCAGGCCGAGCAGCTGGACCGAGGTGGTGTCGGCGCCCTGCAGGTCGTCGAGCACCACGAGCACCGGCGCGCCGCCCGCCGCGGCCTTCAGCCGGCCGCGCAGGTCCTGGAACAGCCGGAACCGTGCCGCGTCGGGGTCGTCGTCGTCCGACTGGGGCCGGAGGGTGAGCTCGTCCTGGCCGAGCTGCTCGAGCACCTGCGTCCACGGCCAGAGCGCCGGAGCGCCGGCGTCGTCGGCGCACCGGCTCCACGCCACCGACCACCCGGCCGACCGGCCGGCGTCCGCGGCGGCCTCGGCCAGCCGGGTCTTCCCGATCCCGGCCTCGCCCTCCAGGACGACGACGGCCGGCCGCCCGGCCCCGACCTGCTCGGCCACCGCCTGCAGCTGGGCGAGCTCGGCGGCGCGCCCGACCAGGAGCTCGTCGCCCGGTGCGAGGGTCGGGGACGGCGCCGGGCTCGCGGGCAGCACCGGCCGGGGCAGCCGCTCCAGCAGCCGCGGGTCCTGGTTCAGCACGGCCCGTTCGAGGTCCCGGAGCTCCGGGCCGGGGTCGATGCCCAGCTCGTCGCGCAGCAGCTCGGCGCAGCGGCGGAGGGCGTCCAGGGCCTCGGCCTGCCGGTCGGCGGCGTAGAGCGCGGTGACCAGCCGGGCCCACAACCGCTCGCGCAGGGGGTGCTCCGCGACCAGGCGCTGCAGGTCGGCGACCGCGGCCTCCGCCCGACCGGCGGCGAGCAGGGCGTCGCACCGGCGCTCGCGCGCCCGGACGTGCAGCTCGGTCAGGCGGAGCCGGTCGGTGCCGGCCGCGGGGGAGTCGCCCAGCTCGGCCAGCGGCTCGCCCCGCCACAGGGCGAGCGCCTCGTCCAGGAGCGCGATGCCGGCGACCGCGTCCCCGGCCCCGACGGCGCGGTCACCGGCCTCGACCAGCTCCGGGAAGCGCAGCAGGTCCAGGTCGGCGACCTCGACCCGGAGCAGGTAGCCCGGCGGGCGGGTGAGCAGCACGGTGGGCGCCTCGCGCGGCCCGCGCTCGGGCTCGAGCACCCGCCGGAGGTGGGAGACGTAGGCCTGCAGGGTGCCGGTCACCGTCGGCGGCGGGTCGTCGCCCCAGAGCGTCGCCACGATGCGGTCGATGCCGACGACGCGGCCGGGCTCGGCGAGCAGGAGGGTCAGCAGTGCACGGGGCTTGGCCCCACCGACGTCGAGCGGCCTGCCGTCGGGACCCGTGACCTCGAGCGGGCCGAGGACTCGGAAACGCACGGGGCGGGATGCTTCCAGCGCTCCGGCGTCGGCGGCACCCCTTTGCTCGCGGTGCGCCGCAAGTCGGCGTCCAAGTGCGGTCCAAGTATCCGCCAAGGGGGCGCCGCGACTCTTCCGACGTCCGAACGGGCCGCGCGGTCACCACCGCCGAGCCCCCCGATCCGCGGCCACCGCCGCGGCCGCGAAGAGGAAAGCCCTCCCCGATGAGTCTCACCGAGAAGCCCGAGCCGTTGCCGTCCGCCGTCATGAGCGACGCGGTGCTCGACACCCTCGTCCCGTCGTTCCCGGCCGGCGCGGTTGACGAGCTGCGCAGCCAGGTCCACGGCCCCGTCTACGTGGCCGGCGACGACGGCATGGCCGCCGAGGTCGCCACCTGGAACGTCGCCGTCCAGCACACGCCGGCCGTCGCCGTCGGCGCCACCTGCGCCGAGGACGTCGCCGCCGCCGTCTCCTGGGCCGTGGCGCACGACCTGCGCGTCGCCGTCCAGGCCACCGGCCACGGGCCGGTCAGCAACGCGGCCGGCTCGCTGATGATCACCACCCGGCGGATGCAGGGCATGAGCATCGACCCCGACCGCCGCGTCGCCCGCGTCGAGGCCGGCGTGAAGTGGAAGAAGGTCCTGGAGGGCGCCGCCGACCACGGGCTCACCGGCCTGTGCGGCTCGACCTCCGACGTCGGCGTCGTCGGCTACACGCTGGGCGGTGGCATGGGTTCCCTCAGCCGCCGGTTCGGCTTCGCCGCCGACCACGTGCAGGCCGTCGAGATCGTCACCGCCGACGGCCGGCTGCGTCGCGCCTCCGCCGACAGCGAGCCCGAGCTGTTCTGGGCCGTCCGCGGCGGCAAGGGCAACTTCGGCATCGTCACCGCCATCGAGATCGACCTCGTGCCGGTCGGTTCGCTGTACGCCGGCGGCATCTTCTTCACCGGCGACGACGCACCGGCGCTGCTGCACCGGTTCCGCCAGTGGGCCCCGACGCTGCCGGAGGAGGTCGGGACCTCGATCGCCGTGATGCGGATGCCTCCCATGGAGGAGCTGCCCCCGCCGCTGCGCGGTCAGACCGTCGTCCACCTCCGCTACGCCTACTCGGGCACCGATCACGCGGAGGCGGAGAAGCTGCTCTCGCCGATGAAGATCCTCGGCACCATCGTCATGGGCTACGTCGGGCCGATCCGGACCGACGAGATGGACTCCATCCACATGGACCCGGTCGACCCGATGCCGGCCTGGGAGAAGGGCATGCTGCTCACCGAGCTGCCGGAGGAGGCCGTCGACGCCCTGCTCGCCGCCGCCGGGCCGCAGGTCGAGATCCCCCTGTTCATGACCGAGATCCGGCTCATGGGCGGGGCGCTCGGCCGGCAGCCCAAGGTGCCGAACGCGGTCGCCGGGCGCAGCGGCGCCTTCGCCGTCGAGGTCGTCGGCCCCGGCATCCCGGAGCTGGCGCAGGTCGTGCCCATGGTGGGCAAGGGCGTGCTCGGGACGCTCGCCCCGTGGAAGGCGCCGGAGACGATGGTCAACTTCCTGGGCGAGGTGTCCGGCCCCGAGGAGGTCGCCGCGGCCTACCTGCCCGAGACCATCGAGCGGCTGCGGGCGGTCAAGGCCCAGGTCGACCCGGCCGGGATCTTCACGTTCGGCCACGCGATCTGAGAGATGCCGACGGCGCCGCGGACCCCTGACCCAGGTCCGCGGCGCCGACGCGTCACTCGGGGAGCAGCACGCCCGGGTTGCAGATGCCGTTGGGGTCGAGCCGTTCCTTGACGGCGCGCAGCACCTCGACGCCGAGCGGGCCGACCTCGCGCTCCATCCAGGGGCGGTGGTCGGCCCCGACGGCGTGGTGGTGGGTGAGTGTCCCGCCCGCCCCCAGGAGCGCGTCCGTCGCCGCGCGCTTGGCCGTCAGCCACTGCTGGATGGGCAGCGCGTCGTCGCGGTCGGCGAGCACGGTGACGTACAGCGAGGCGCCGGTCGGGTAGCCGTGCGAGACGTGGCTCATGATCAGCGGACGTCGTCCCTCACGGGTCAGCGAGTCGCGCAGGGCCCGCCGGACGGCGTCGTAGACGGTGGGCAGCGCGCTCCAGGTTGCCGCGGTCTCCAGGGTCTCGACCAGCAGGCCGCCGTCCAGGAGCCGGTCGCGCAGGTAGGGGGCGTGGAAGCGGTTCTTCTTCCACGACTGGGCGACCTTCGTGCCGAGCCGGATCGCGCCGCCGTCGCGCAGCAGGGAAGCGGCCGCCTTCTCCCGCGCCCGGACCATCGCCGGCAGGCCCTCCCAGCCCAGCAGGAGCAGGCAGCCGTCGCCGTGGCCGCGCGCCTTCAGGCTCCCGCGCAGCAGCCGGGCGCCGGTGCCGGAGGCCATGAGCAGGTTGGCGCGGGTCTCGTCGGCGTCCGAGAGCCGGACGATGTCTGGCAGCAGGTCGTGCCGGGCGAGCTGCTGCAGCGCGGCCAGCCCCGCCGCCCACGAGCGGAACGACCAGCCCTCGTACGCCCCGGTGGCCGGCTTGGGGCGGACGCGCAGGGTCAGCTCGGTGATGATCCCCAGCGTCCCCTCGGAGCCCAGGGCGAGGCCGAGCAGGTCGGGGCCGGCCGCCGTCGCGGGCGGGTGGCCGAGCTCCAGGACGCCGGACGGCGTGGCCAGCGTCAGCCCGGCGACGAGCTCGTCGAAGCGGCCCACGCCGGTGCTGTTCTGGCCGGCCGAGCGGGTGGCGGCGTACCCGCCGAGCGTGGCGAACTCCCAGCTCTGCGGCAGGTGGCCGAAGGTGAGCCCCTGCTTGTCGAGGGCCTGCTCCAGCGCCGGCCCGCGCATGCCGGGCCCGACGGTGACCAGGGACGACGGCACGTCGACCGACTGCACCGACGCCATGCGGCCCAGGTCGACCGCGATCGAGGGCCGGTCGTCGGGGTCGACGCCGGCCAGCCCGCCGACGACGCTCGTCCCGCCGCCGAAGGGGACGACGACGATGCCGAGCCCGCTGCACGCGGCGAGCAGCGCGGCCGTCTCCTCGGTGGTGCCCGGCAGCACGACGGCGTCCGGGGCGTCGGAGGCGTCGCCCTCGCGGCGGCGGAGCAGGTCGAGGTAGCTCTTGCCCCCGGCCCGGCGCAGGCGGGACTCGCGGTCGGTGCGGACGTTGTCCTCGCCCAGCAGCTCGACCAGGCGGGTGCGCGCCTCGTCGGGCAGCCGGCTCGGCGCCAGCTGGATGTCGTCGACGGCGACCGGCCGGGTGGGCCGCGGGGACCAGCCCAGCTCGCGGGTCAGGTAGCGGCGGGCGGCCTTCGGCAGCGTGCCGTCGAGGCCGCCGTCCGGACCGCTGGACGGCGTGGGGTCGGCCGGACCCCAGCCCTGGATCGTCAGTTCCGGCTGCGTTGCCACGGCTACAGTCTGCCGGTGCCGCATCCGGAGCGATCATGGTGACCGCCTCGCTGCCCGGGGCGCTCTCCCCGGCCCGCCGGGCGCAGGACGTCGACGGGCTCGACGGCAGCGCTGTCGACGTCGTCGTCGTGGGCGCCGGCGTGACCGGCGCGGGGGTGGCCCTGGACGCCGCGAGCCGCGGGCTGTCCGTCGTCCTGCTGGAGCGCGCCGACCTCGCAGCCGGGACGAGCCGCTGGTCGTCGAAGCTGGTGCACGGCGGGCTGCGGTACCTGGCGCACGGCGAGATCGGGCTGGCGCGAGAGAGCGCCCGCGAGCGCGCCGTCCTGATGGGCTCGACCGCGCCTCACCTGGTGCGGCGGCTGCCGTTCCTCGTCCCGGACGTCGCCGGCCGCGACGTCACCGCCCTGGCCGAGGCGGGCGGCCGCGCGGCGGACCTCATCCGCCTGTCGGTCCCCGGGGGCCGGGGCTCGCTGCCGTCGACGCGGCGGGTGTCGTCCGACGAGGTGTCCCGGCTGGTGCCGGGCGTGCGGTCCGGTCGCGGCGGCGTCGTCTTCTGGGACGGGCAGCTGGTGGACGACGCCCGGCTGGTCGTGGCGCTGGCCCGCACCGCCGCGGCCTACGGCGCCCGGGTGCTGACCGGCGCCGAGGTCACGGGTGTGGACGGCGCCGAGGTGCACGTGGCCGTCGACGGGTCGTCGGTGTCGCTGCGGGCCGGCGTGGTCGTGAACGCGGCCGGGGTCTGGGCGCAGCGGCTGTCGCCGTCGATCCGGCTGGTGCCCTCGCGCGGGTCGCACCTCGTCGTCCCGGGGCCGGTGCTCGGCTCGCCCTCGGCGGCGCTGACCGTGCCGCTGCCCGGCTCGCGCTCCCGGTACGTGTTCGCCCTGCCGCAGGCCGACGGGCTGGTCTACCTCGGTCTCACCGACGAGCCGGTCGACGGCCCGGTCCCCGACGACGACCCGGTGCCCAGCGACGCCGAGGTCGCCCAGCTGCTCGAGACGGTGAACCAGGTGCTGGCCGTGCCGCTCACGCGCGACGACCTGGTCGGCGCCTACGCCGGGTTGCGCCCGCTGGTGCTCCCGGCGTCGGCGGGCACCGGGCCGGGGGACGCGACGGCCGACCTCTCCCGCAAGCACCTGCTGCAGTGGGACGGAGCGGTCCTCTCGGTGGTCGGGGGCAAGCTCACCACCTACCGGGCGATGGCGGAGGAGACGGTCGACGCGGTCGTCGCCCGGCTCGGCCGGGGTTCCGCGCGGTCGGTGACCGGACGGCTGCCGCTGCTCGGCGCGGCGCCGCGGCCCGCGCTCGAGCGGGTGGGCGCCCCGCAGCGCCTCGTGGCGCGGTACGGGACGGAGGCGCCGGTGGTCGAGGTGCTGGGGCCGGCCGCCGTGGTGGCGGGCCGGCCGGAGACGGTGGGGGAGCTGCGGTTCGCCGTCCGGTACGAGGGGGCGCGGACGGTGGCCGACCTGCTCGACCGGCGCACCCGGTTCGGGCTGGTGCCGGCCGACCGCGAGCGGGCCGTCCCGGTGGCCGAAGAGGTGCTCGCCGCCGAGCTCTGAGCCGAACCGGCGGCGTCTCACGATGCGGGAACGGAGTTCCGCTGACTGGGACGGCGGAGTAGGACTGCACCGTGGACACGTACACGCACGGGCACGCCGACTCCGTCCTGCAGTCCCACCGCTGGCGCACGGTGGAGAACTCCGCCGCCTACCTCGCGCCGGTTCTCCGGCCGGGCCTCGACCTGCTCGACGTGGGGTGCGGGCCGGGCACGATCACCATCGACCTCGCCGCCCGGGTGGCTCCGGGGCGCGTCGTGGGCATCGACGTCTCGGCCGACCCGCTGGCCGAGGCGCGGGCCGCGGCCGAGCGCGCCGGTGTGGCGGTGACCTTCGAGGTCGGTGACGTGTACGCGCTGGCCGCGGACGACGACACCTTCGACGTCGTGCACGCGCACCAGGTGCTGCAGCACCTCACCGACCCGGTGGCCGCGCTGCGCGAGATGGCGCGCGTGTGCCGGCCCGGCGGGGTGATCGCCGTCCGCGACGTGGACTACGGCGCGTTCGTCACCTTCCCGGCCGACCCCGGTCTGGACCGCTGGCTGGATCTCTACCACCGGGTGGCGCGAGCCAACGGCGCCGAGCCCGACGCCGGACGGCGGCTGCTGTCGTGGGCGCACGCCGCCGGGCTGCGCGACGTCACGAGCTCGGCCGGCACCTACTGCTACGCCTCGCCCGAGGAGCGGGAGTGGTGGGGGCGCTCGTGGGCCGGCCGGGCGACGGCGTCCGCGTTCGCCGAGCAGGCGCTCCGCTACGGCCTGGCCACGCCCGGCGAGCTGGACGAGATCGCCGCCGCCTGGCTGCGCTGGTCGGAGGCCGACGACGGCTGGCTCGGCATGCTCCACGGCGAGCTGCTCATCCGCGTCTGAGGGCCGAAGTGGCCACTTCGGCCCCTACGCTCGCGGCGCATGGAGGGTGAGGGCCCGAGCCGGGACGTGACGCGGCTGGTCAACCTGAGCGACGCGGTCGTCGCGATCGCGGCGACGCTGCTGGTGCTGCCGCTGGTCGACCAGATCGACTCGATGCCCGGCGCGACCGTCGGGGAGATGCTGGGGGCCGCCGGCCAGCAGTTCGGCGCGTTCGTGCTGAGCTTCGTCGTCGTCGGCCGGTTCTGGCTGATCCACCACTCGGTGTTCAACGGCGTCCGCGAGATGACCGGCACGCTGTTCTGGCTCAACCTGGTCTGGCTGATCGGCATCGTCTTCCTGCCCTACCCCACCGAGCTGATCGGGGTCGTCGGGTCGGACGACGTCTGGGCGCCCGTCGTGTACATCGGGACGCTGGCCGTCACCAGCCTCGCGGGCCTCGCGATGCACGCGGTGATCGCGCGCTCGCCGGGCATCCGCGGGCCGGGGGCGGCGGAGCACCGCGACCTGGTCCCCGGCCTGGTGACCGTCGGGACGATGCTCGTGGCGCTCGTCCTGGCCTTCGCCGTCCCGTCCGTGGGCATGTGGTCGCTGCTGCTGCTGTTCGCGGCGCCGGTGGTCACCCGCCTGCTGAACCGCCGGCGCGCGGCGCCCGCCTGAACGGCGGGCGCCGTGCTCAGCCCTGGCGGGCGGCGTTGGCCTGGACGGCGGTGCTCACGTACCGCGCGAGCCCGGGTGCCATGGCCTCGTAGGTGGCGGTGAACCGCTCGTCCTCGACGTACATGCGGCCGAGGCCCGCGTGCATCTCGGGCGAGCACTCGTAGAACCAGCGGCTGATGTGCTGCCGGTTGTCCTCCGCGACGTCCATGGCTCGCTCGGAGTCCGGCGCCGCGCCGGAGCGCATCGCCGCCACGAAGCGGTTGCCGATGTCCTCCATCTCGGCCTTGATCCGGACCCAGTCCTCCTTGGAGTACGCCGCGGTCTTCCGCCTCGACTCCGCGTAGGCATCCGTGTCGCCCCAGCGCTCCTCGACCTCGGCCTCGTACTGCGCCGGGTCGTGCTCGCCGAACACCTCGAACCGCTCCTCCGGGGTCAGGGAGATCCCCATCGACCGTGCCTCCATCTCCTTCTCGACGGCCGCGACCATGGCCGACGTCCGCTCCAGCCGGTCCCGCAGCAGCCGGTGCTGCCGGCGCAGGTGCGCCTCGGGGTCGGCGGACGGGTCGTCGAGCAGGGTCGCGACCTCCTCGAGGGGGAACCCGAGCTCGCGGTAGAGCAGCACCTGGTGCAGCCGGTCCAGGTCGGCCGGCGCGTACTGCCGGTAGCCCGACGCCGTCCGGCCGGACGGCGACAGCAGCCCGATCCGGTCGTAGTGGTGCAGCGTGCGCACCGTGACGCCGGCCAGCGCGGCCACCTCACCCACGTTCACCGCGGTCCCTCCCTCCTGTTGACGAGGAGAAGGGAACAGCCTGACGCAACGTCAGGGTCAAGCGTCACTTCCGAGCCCGATGTCGCGCCGTTGCGCATGGGAGCGGGAATCAGGGGCCGGATTCCCGCCCGCATCCGCATCCGGGCGGAAGGCGGACGCGGGGTCAGGTGAGGGCGCGGATCGTCTCGATCGCCGCGACCACCGCGAAGACGAGGAAGAGGCCGGCCGCTACCCGGCGGATGAGCGCGATCGGCAGCCGGTCGGCCAGCTTCTTGCCGAGGAACACCGCCAGCGCGGAGACGACGAGCAGCGCGGCCCAGGCGCCGACGAACACCGACAGCGGCTCGTCCAGGCGCGCGGCCAGGCCCGCGGTGGCCAGCTGCGAGAGGTCCCCCCACTCGGCGGCGAACAGGACGCCGAAGGAGATGGCGGCGACCCGGAAGAACGAGGTCCCCTGCTTCGTCTCGTCGAGGTCCTCGTCCTCGGCGCCGCTGGTCGCGCTGCGCCAGAGGATCACGGCGCCGACCAGGAAGAGGACGGCGACGATGCCGCTGACCAGCGCGTCCGGCAGGAGCGAGAGCAGCGACCCGGCGGTGACCGCGATCGCCACCTGCAGGCCGAACGCCGCGCCGACGCCCACGAACACCGGCAGCGGTGGGAAGCGGGTGGCGAGGACGAGGCTCGCGAACAGCGTCTTGTCCGGGAGCTCGACGGGGAGCACCAGGATGAACGCGGTCGCGATGACCGACAGGACCACGAGACTTCTCCTCCGCTGGGCGCCGCCGGGCGGAGCGCGGGCAGCCTCCGACCGGGCAGCGCGGGGCTGCTGGTCGAAGGTCTCGCCCATCCACGCGAGGCGTGGACCCGCTGACCGGGCGGCCACGGAGGGCGCGCCAGCATGTCGACCAGCGGACGGGGGGCTACTCCCCTTCGGCGACGAGAGTAGCGGGCGAAATCAGCTGCGAGCGCGGTGGACCGGCGTTAGCCTCCGCACATGCCGTTCCGTTGACGCCCGTCCCCGAACGCACTCCCGCCCGCCGCCCGGCCGCTCGCCCGCCTGGCGGTGAGCTGGGCAGCGCTGTCCGAGCTGGTGCCGCTGTACCCGCTCTACGCGCTGCTCTTCCTCGACACCGGCCTGTCCGGCGCCCAGATCTCGATGCTGTTCGCCGTCTGGTCGATCACCTCGTTCGTCGCCGAGGTGCCCGCCGGCGTGCTCGCCGACCGGTGGTCCCGCCGCGGGGTCGTCGTCCTGGCCGGCGTCCTGCAGGCGGCCGGCTTCGCGGTGTGGACGGCGGCACCGCAGACCTGGGCATTCGCCACCGGCTTCGTGATCTGGGGGCTCGCGGGCGCACTGGTCTCCGGTGCGAGCGAGGCGCTGGTCTACGACGGGCTGGTCGCGGTCGGCGCCGGAGACTCCTATGCCCGGGTCAACGGCTGGATGACGTCGGCCGAGCTCCTCGTGCAGATCCCGACGGCGTTCGCCGCGAGCGCGCTGTTCGCCGTCGGCGGCTACCCGCTGGTCGGCTGGGCGAGCGTCGCCGTCTGCCTGGCCGCCGCGGCCCTCGCCCTCCGGTTCCCCGAGGCACCGCGCACGGAGGACGACGACGAGGAGGAGCCGCTCCGGCAGGGCGTGCTGGAGTCGCTCCGCTCGCCGTCGTTGCGCGTGCTGGTGCTCGCCGTGGCGCTCATCGGGGGCCTGGACGCGATCGAGGAGTACTTCCCCGTCCTGGCCGGCGACTGGGGGGTGCCGACGACGGCAGTGCCGTTCGCGGTGCTCGTGGTCGCGCTGGCCGGTGCCGCGGGTGCGGCCCTCGGCGGGCGGGCCGACCGGCTGCGCGGCGGCGTCCTGCTCGGGCTGCTGGTCGTCGCGGCCGGCCTGCTGGCGGCCGCCGCGCTGTGGGCCCGGCCGGCCGCGCTGCTGCTCGTCGCGGTGTTCTACGCCCTCTACCTCGCCGTGCTCGTAGTCGCGGAGGCGCGGCTGCAGGACGGCATCGCGAGCCGGCACCGGGCGACGATCACCTCGGTGGCGGGGCTGGGCATCGAGCTGGCCTCGCTGCTGGTCTTCGCCGCCTGGGCGCTCGGCGGGCCGCTCGCGGTGGCCGTGCTGGTCGTCGCCGTCGTCCCGGTCGTCAGGGCCGGTCTGCGGACCCGGGAGCCGAGCGCGCCCGCTGCAGGTACGCCGACGGGGTGACGCCGACGACGGCGCGGAAGTCGCGGCTGAAGTGCGCCTGGTCGAACCAGCCCAGTGACGCGGCGAGGCCCGCCAGGTCGTCGACCTCGCCGGCGTCGATGGCGGCGGCCGCGTCCTGCAGCCGGTAGCGGGCCAACACCGCCTTGGGGCTGACGCCCACGTACCCGGCGAACAGGCGCTGCAGGGACCGCACGCCCATGCCGCCCAGCGCCGCCACCTGGTCGACCCGGACCAGCTCGCGGTCGGAGATCATCGCGCCGATCAGGCCCAGCAGGTCGAGGTAGGCGCCGGGCGGCTCGGTGGCCAGGGGCGCCAGCGCGGCGTCCAGGGCGGCGGTGCGCTCGTCGTCGTCCTCGGGGCCCAGCACGTCGGCCAGCAACCGGGCGGCGGGGACGCCCAGCCGGTCGCCGAGCGGCTCGACGGTGTTGCGCCCCACGAGGGCGCCGGTCAGGGCGGTGAAGCCGCCCGGGCGGAACTTCGCCGCGGTCACCCGGCCGGCGCCGGTGAGGTCGACGCTGAAGCGCCGGGTGACGACGCCGTGCAGCAGGGCCGCCGGCATCGCGAAGCCGAAGCGCGGCTCGGTGCCCGACTCCACCGACACGTTCACGCTCGGGTGGCTGAGCACCTCGGAGCGGAACGGGGGCCGGCCCGTGAGGTCCCAGCGCACCGACCAGTACCGCTCGACGAACGGCCGCAGCCCCTCGCTGACCGGGGCGTCGCGGCGCAGGTCGGCGTGCTCGGCGGTCTCGGCCGGCCGGAGGACCCCGCGCAGAGTCGCGGCCCGGTCGAGGGTTGTCGCGTTCTTCCAAGACGCCACGGTCGCAGCCTAGGCAGCATCGGGGACATGACGATCACGAATGGCAGGCCCGAGGGCTTCACCACCTTGACCCCGTTCCTGGTCTGCTCCCCGGCGAGCGAGGCCATCCGCTTCTACGAGGAGGTGTTCGGCGCGACGCTGGTCAGCCGCATGGACGGCCCCGGGGGCACGGTCATGCACGCCGAGCTCGACTTCGGCCTGGGCCGGCTGCAGCTGTCGGACCCGATGGACCAGTTCGGCCTCGTCGTCCCCGACCGGTCCTCCGACGCGGTCAGCGGCTCGACCTGCATCTACGTCGCCGACGTCGACGCCGTCTTCGCGAAGGCGGTCGAGCGCGGGGCGACCGTGCGGGAGAAGCCCGACACCTTCGTCACCGGCGACCGGTTCGCCTCCATCTACGACCCGTTCGGCCACCGGTGGGCGGTCATGACCAAGGTCGAGGACGTCAGCCCCGAGGAGGCCGAACGCCGGCTGGCGGAATGGGGTGCCCAGCAGGGCTGACGGTCAGCCGGGGCAGCAGGAGCTGCACCAGCGGCCCGATGGCGACGGCGTACAGCACGGTGCCGAGCCCGAGGGTGCCGCCGAGCAGCCAGCCGACGGCGACGACGGCGACCTCGATCGAGGTCCGCACCAGCCGCACCGACCCGCCGGTGCGCCGGACCAGGCCGGTCATCAGGCCGTCCCGGGGTCCCGGCCCGAACCGCACGCCGATGTAGGCCGCGGTCGCGACGGCGTTGAGCAGGA
Organism: Blastococcus sp. SYSU D00922; assembly: GCF_054050495.1. Taxonomy (NCBI): domain Bacteria; kingdom Bacillati; phylum Actinomycetota; class Actinomycetes; order Geodermatophilales; family Geodermatophilaceae; genus Blastococcus; species Blastococcus sp. SYSU D00922. The sequence continues at coordinate 43,954 of NZ_JBJGZL010000014.1, read as the reverse complement.
CGCCCCAGGTCAGGAACGCGACCCGGACGGGCAGGGACGCCGGTGCTGCGACGAGCGCCAGGGTGGCGTCCATGGCCAGCCCGAGGACGACGACGTTGCTGACGGTGCCCAGCCCCGGCCGCTGGCGCAGCGGGATCCAGGTCAGCAGCACGAGCGCGCCGACGGCGATCGTGACCGTGCCGATCGACCAGCCCAGCCGGTCGGCCAGCCCCTGGTGCAGCACGTCCCACGGCATGTTGCCCAGCGCCGAGCGGACGATCAGCGCCATCGAGACGCCGTACAGCGCCAGGCCCGCGTAGAGCTGCACGAGGCGGCGGGGGAGCCGGCGGCCCTTCAGGGACGGCGGGGCGGGAACCTGCAGCACCACCCCAGCCTGACCGACCGATGGCCTGGTTCGTGCGGGCCAATCGGGCGAAGTGGCCTGCCCGGTCAGGTGACCGGGTAGGCCGCCTCGGCCGCCGCGGTCGCGGCCCGCAGCACCTCCTTGACGGCGAGGCCGAGCTCGCGGGCCAGGGCGGCGACGTCCTCGTACTCGACGCTCACGTTGACCACCCGGCCGTCGTGGACGGCGATCTTCGTGCCGACGGTGCCACCCAGCACCGCCACCGACGCGTGGACGCGTTCCAGCGCGACCTTCCCGACCGGCATCACCCGCAGCCCGATGCTGGTCGTCGTCCGGAACACCGCGGCCTGGACGTCGGCGACGGCGTCGGGGCGGCACAGCGCCGAGAGCGTGTGCGCGGCGCGGCCCTTCTTCATCAGGATCGGGGTCAGCCAGGCGTCCGAGGCGCCCGCCGCGAACAGGGCGTCGAGGACGCCCGGCCACAGCCGGGGGTCGAGGTCGTCGACGTTGGTCTCGAGCACGACCGGGCCGGCCGGCTGCGGCTGGTCCGGCTCGCCCAGCACCAGCCGGACGACGTTGGGCAGCTCCGCCGGGTCGCGGCCGCCGGCCCCTACGCCGACCCGCGCCACCCGCATGGGCGGCAGGGTCGTCCAGTCGGAGACGCGGGCGGCGACCAGCGCCGCCCCGGTGGGCGTGCACATCTCGGCGGGCACCGGCCCGGCGACCACCGGGATCCCGGTGAGCAGCTCGAGGACCGCCGGGCCGGGGACCGGGACGACGCCGTGCGCGCCGCGCGCCGAGCCGCTGCCGAGCGCGACGGGCGAGGCGGTGAGGCGGCTCAGCCCCAGGTGCTCGAACCCGGCGACGACGCCCACGACGTCGGCGAGCGCGTCCAGCGCCCCCACCTCGTGGAAGTGCACCTCCTCGGGGGACATGCGGTGCACCCGCCCCTCGGCGACGGCCAGCCGCTCGAACACCGCCAGCGCCCCCTCCCGCACGGCGGGCGGCAGGTCGGCGTCGACGAGCAGGTCGCGGACGTCGGCCCAGGTGCGGTGCTCGTGCGACGGGGGGGCGTGGACGTGCACCCGGGTCGCGCCGAGCCCGTGCCGGGTTGTCTGCTCGGTCACCAGCCGGATCTGCTCGACCGGCAGCGCGGCGATCGCGGTGGTGAGGACCTCGAGCGGCACCCCGGCGTCGACGAGGGCGCCCAGGAGCATGTCCCCGGACGCCCCGGCGGAGAGGTCGAGCCAGCCGATCATGGCGTGATCATGCCCGTACCTGCCGAGATCCCGTGATCTCGGCGGTTCAGGACCGCTGATGTGCCGAGATCACGTGATCTCGGCGGGATCAGCGGGCGGAGCGGCGGGCGACGCGGGCGGCGAAGACCCCGGCCGAGTAGCCGTTGTCGATGTTGCTCACGGCGACGCCGGGCGCGGCGGAGTTCAGCATGGTCATCAGCGCGCCGAGGCCGGCGAAGGCGTTGGGCGCGCCGGCCGAGGTGGGCACCGCGACCACGGGCACGTCGGCCATCGCGCCGACGGTCGCCGCCAGCGACGCGTCCATCCCGGCGACGACCACCAGGCAGTCGGCGTCGGCGAGCAGCGACCCGTCGGCCAGCAGCGAGCGGATGCGGCTGCCCGCGACGTCGTCCACCCGGACGGCCTCGGTGCCGGTGACGCGGGCGACGAAGGCGGCCTCGGCGGCGACCGGCGCGTCGGCGCCACCGGCGCACAGCACGTGCACCCGGCCGACGGGCTCCGGCAGCGGGCCGACCACCGCGGCCATCGCGGCGGCGTCCATGGTCGTGTAGGCGTCGTGCTCGGAGGCGAGCGCGACCAGGGTCTCCGCGGGAGCCCGCAGCACCAGCGCCGGCCGGTCCGGGTGCTCCCGCCGCGCCTCGCGGACCAGCGCCAGGACCTGCTCGGTGGTGCGCCCGGTGGCCCAGACGACCTCCGGCTCCGCGGCGGCACGGACCGGCGCCGGGGCCGCCACGACCTCGACGGGCTCGACGACGGGCGTGGGCGCGGGAGCGAGCAGCGGCTCCTCGACGGTGCCGCGGCCGAGCGGCGGGTCCACCAGGACGGGGGCGAAGGCGGTGATCTCGTCGGGGGCGGGGCGGGGATCCAGCGGGGAAGGCTGCACGTCGGCGACGCTATCCGCCGCGACGTCGTCCTCCGGGGACTCGGCGGGGGCCGTGTCGTCGTCGGCGACCGGCGCGGCCGGGGCCGACGGCGGGGGGCCGAACAGCGCGTCCAGCGGGGCGCCGCCGGGCGCCCGGGTCTGCGTCACGCCGGAGAGCCGGACGACGCGGTCGCGCCCGCTGCGCTTGGCGTCGTACAGCACGCCGTCGGCCGCGGCGAAGAGCGTCCGCCGGTCGTCGCCGCGCGCGGCGGAGGCGATGCCGACGCTGATCGTCACCGGGATGTCGATGCCCAGGGACGACCAGTCGTAGGTCGCGACCGACCGCCGGATCCGCTCGAGGGCGCGCTCGCCCTGCTCGGCGGTCGTCTCGGGCAGCAGGATGACGAACTCGTCGCCGGCCCAGCGGCACACCTCGTCGGTGTCGCGGACGCCGGCCACCAGGAGCTCCGCCACCGTGCGCAGCGCGGCGTCGCCGGCCGGGTGACCGAAGGCGTCGTTGATGCCCTTGAACCGGTCGACGTCGACGACGGCGAGCGCGGGCGCGCCGCCGGTCGCCAGCAGCCCGTCCAGCCGCGCCTCGGCGTAGCGCCGGTTCGGCAGGTGGGTCAGCGGGTCCTCGTAGGCCTGCCGGCGCAGCTGGCCGGCGGCCCGCTCGGTCTCCAGGAGGCTCTTGCGCCGCCCGAACAGCTCTACCCATCGGGTGCGCCGCTCGTCCACCCGGTCCAGCTCGTCGGAGAGGTAGGCCTGCAGGTAGGGCAGGGCGCGGCCCGCGTCGTCCAGCTCGGCGTGCAGCGTGCACAGCTCGCGGAGGGCGGCGCGGCGCAGCCGGGGCAGGCCGTGCTCGGTGGCGAGGGTGAGCGCCGAGACCAGGTGCTCGTCGGCCTCGCCGACGTCACCCTGCCGGCGCAGCGCCCGGCCCAGCGCGAGCTGCGCGGAGGCGAGCTGCGCCCGGTCGGCGGTGGCCGAGGTGATCCGCACGGCGGCGCGCAGCGGACCGACGGCGGCGGCGTGCTCGCCGAGCCCCACCAGGGCCCAGCCGTGCACGACCTGCGCGGTGACGATGCCCGCGTGGTCGGGCGGGAGCAGCTCGAGCGCCTTCTCGGCCAGCTGCCGCGCCTCGGTGAAGTGCGGGGTCGCCGACTCGGGGAGACCGTCGTCCAGGAGTCCCTCGCCCAGCTCGGCGCAGAGCTCGCCGAGGCAGGTGGCGGTGGTGGCGACGAGCACGTCGGGGTCGCCGTCCTCCGGCCCGAGCGTGCCCGGGTCCGCGGCGGCGGTGATCGCCGCCTCGTGCGCCCGGCGCTGGTAGTCCAGCGCCAGCGGCATCAGCTCGAGGTCGGCGAGCACCCCGGCGAGGGTGCCGAGCGTGTCGACGAGCAGGGCGCTGGGCGGCAGGACCGGGTCGAGCAGGCTGGCCGCCTCGACCGCCTCGTCCATCGCCGCGTCGATCCGCCGCGAGAGCAGCTCGATCCGGGCGTGCCGGGCCAGGCCGGCGGCGCGCTGCAGCTCGTCGTCCGCCGCGTCGAAGGCGGCCTTCGCCGACCGGACCAGCGCGATGGCCAGCGCGGCGCGGGTCGCCGACTCCGCGCGCGGGTCGTCGTCGCCGTCCCCGTCGATGAGCTTCTCGACGCCGGCGTGCAGGTCGAGGGCCTCGCCGTCCGCGGCGTCGGCCGTGACCGGGTCCCCCACGAGCGTGAACCCGGCGACGCGCAGCCGGCGGACGAGCAGCTCCGCGCGCAGCGTGTCCGCCCACGCCTTGCCGAGCGAGACCGGGGCGTCCTCGGGCGCGTCGGCGGCCGGGTCCGCGGCGACGTAGGGCGAGGGCTCCTGCTCGACGTCGGCGAGGAGCTCCTCGGCGTCGTCCAGCTGCCAGTTCGCCAGCGCGGCGGTCACCCGATGATGCAGGGCTCCGGGCGGCACCAGCGCACTGTGCACGTCGTCGGTGCGGCTGTCGAGCAGGTGTTCGGAAACGCGCCGTCCCCCGTCCGACGCGTCCCACGCGCCCCAGGCGGAGCGCGTCACGCGGCGCCTCCGTCGTCGCCCGACGCCGGCATGACCCCGGGTGCCCGCACCCGGTTGCGGCCGCTGCGCTTGGCGGAGAAGAGGTTGAGGTCGGCGGAGTCGAACAGCGCCCGCCAGCCCACGACCGTGGCCGGTTCGTCGTCGTCGGCCACGGCCGGCGCCGTCGCGACGCCGATGCTCACGGTGACCGGGCCGGGGATGAGGTCGCTCCAGTCGGCCTCGGCGACGGCCGCCCGCAGGCGCTCCATCACCACGACCGCCTGCGCCTCGGTGGCGGTCGGCAGGACGACGAGGAACTCGTCGCCGGCCCAGCGGTAGACCTCGTCTCCGGTGCGGCTGTGCTCGCGCAGCAGGTCGGCCACCCGGCGGAGGACGGCGTCCCCGTGGGTGTGCGAGGCCTCGTCGTTGACCTCCTTGAACCTGTCGACGTCGACGACGGCAAGCGACAGGGGCTCGTGGCCCAGGCGCATCGCGCCCAGCCGGCGCTCGGCGCTGCGCCGGTTGCCCAGTCCGGTGAGCGGGTCCTCCAGCGCGTGCCGGCGCAGCATCGCGGCCTGGCGCTCGGCCTCCCGGAGCCGGCTGCGGCGCACGAACATCTCCGCCCACATCTCCCGCCCGCGGGTGTGCGCGCGGCCGGTGTCGGCGCGGTAGGCCTCCAGCCAGTGCAGCGCCTCGGCGGGCCGGCCCAGGTCGGCGGAGTTCTGCCCCAGCTCCAGCAGGCACTGCCGGTAGCGGCGGCGGTCGCCGGACGCGACGAACGCGCCCGCGGAGTCGACCAGCAGCTCCATGGCCTCCTCGCCGTACTCCTCGTCGTCGTCGCGCTGGGCGATCCGCACCAAGAGGCGGGCGAGCACGAGGTCGGTGTAGCCGCGCAGCCACAGCCCGCCGTGCTCCTGGACGCGGCGGCGCACGCGGCGCAGCGGGCCCAGCGCGGTGTCCAGCTCGTCGGTGCAGGTCATGGCCCAGGCCTGGACGACGTCGAGCAGGTCGGCGTCGGCCGGGTCGGGGTCCCACGCCATCTCACGCGCCTCGGTGGCCTGCGCGATGGCGACGGCGGCCAGGGCCCGCGCCCGCTCCGAGTCGCCGCGCCGGCGCAGCGTCTGGGCCAGCTCGGCGTGCTGCTGGGCGGACAGCTGGAGCATCTGCCACTGGTCGGCCAGGTCGGGGAGGACGGCGGCGATGCGGTGGCCGCGGCCGGCGTGGGAGACCGCCAGCTCCTCCAGGTCCAGCCCGGACAGCGACAGCGACAGCCAGCGGTGCGCCTGGTGCAGCGCGCGGGTGGGCTCGCCGGCGTTGGGACCCTCGGTGAGCAGGCTCGCGTCGACGGCCAGCAGCATCGCGGCGTCGAAGTGGTCGGCGGTCACCTCGACGTGGGCCAGGTAGGCGAGCGTGAGCGCGGTGTCGGCCGAGGGCGGGCACTTGTCCAGCGCCTCGCGGGCGGCGGCGACGGCCTGGACGGCGGCCTCGGGGTCGCTCTCGATCAGCGCCCGCCGGGCCGCGAGCGTGTGCCGCCAGGCGGTCCAGCGCGGGTCGGTCGACTCGGCGAGCGCGCCGTCGGCGTCGTCCAGCAGGGTCAGGAAGGCGGTGGAGTCCTCACGGGAGCTGGCGTCGAGCAGACGCCAGAGCACGGCCGCCAGGTCGCCCGAGGCGACGCGGGCCGCGCTGGGAGCCACTGCATCCCCTCCACTGACGGGTCGGGCCAGCCACCGTGCGGCCGGATCTGTCGGTGACGACTCGGTTCCCCCGGGTCGGGACACGCCCCTGACCCGCCCGCACTACCCTCGTCGGATGCCCGGGATGCACCCCAGAACAGGTCCGACGCGGTTCGCCTATCTCGGCCCCGAGGGTACCTTCGCCGAGGCGGCGCTCCGCAGCGCGCTTGCCACCTCTGAGGGAGCGCTGTACCCCCAGCCGAGTGTCCCCGCGGCACTGGCCGCCGTCCGATCGGGCGACGCCGACGCCGCGCTGGTCCCGCTGGAGAACTCCGTCGAGGGTTCGGTGCCGGCGACGATGGACGGGCTGGCCCAGGGCGACCCGCTGGTGATCACCCGCGAGGTCTTCCGCGACGTCGCGTTCGTGCTCGGCGTGCGGCCCGGCACCGAGCTGTCCGCCGTGCGCTCCGTGGTCAGCCACCCGCACGCCCTCGCGCAGACCGCCGGGCGGCTGGCGGAGCTGCTCCCGGACGTCGTCCCGCTGCCGCTCTCGTCCACGGCGGTGGCCGCGGCGGCGGTCGCCGCGGGGGAGCACGACGCAGCTGTCTGCGCCCCCATCGCCGCCGAGCGCTACGGGCTGGTGCCGCTGGTCGAGGACCTCGCCGACACCCCGGGCGCGGTGACCCGCTTCGTCGTGGTCGAGCCGGCCGGTGCCCTGCCGGCGCCCACCGGCAACGACAAGACCTCGCTGGTCGTCGTCGTCGAGGACCGCACGGGCGCGCTCCTCGACGTGCTGCGCGAGTTCGCCGTCCGCGACATCTCGCTGACCCGGATCGAGTCGCGGCCGATCCGCGAACGCAAGTGGGTCTACTCCTTCTCCCTCGACTGCGAGGGGCACGTCGCCGAGGGCCGGGTGGGGGAGGCGCTGGCCGCGCTGCACCGGGTGGCCGAGGACGTGCGCTTCCTCGGCTCCTACCCGCGGGCTGACGGGCGGGAGAACCGCCCGGTGCCGCCGGCGGCGGCCGACGCCGCCTTCGCCGAGGCCGGGGAGTGGCTGGCCCGGGTCCGCGAGGGCCGCGCCTGACCCTGACGAGATCTGCACACTCGCCCCCTTCAGGCACCTGATGGGGGCGAGTGTGCAGATCTCGTCGATCAGTCCCGCGCCCGCAGGTGCTCGACGACGCGGGCGGTGACGGGGACGTCGACCCCGTGCCGCTCGGCCGCCCGCAGCACCGCGCCGCCGATCGCCTCGAGCTCGGTCTCGTGGCCGGCTGCGGTGTCGCGCTGCAGCGACGACGTCATCGAGGCGGGCACCGTCTCCATGAACGCCAGCGTCGCGGCGGCGTCGGCTTCCGCGCCCTCGGCCCGGGCGACCGCGGCGGTCTCCTCGACCAGCGCCCGCAGGTCGTCGGGCAGCTGCTCGCGGACGGCGCCCAGCGGTGCGTCGAGGGTCGTGGTGAGCAGCGCGACCGGCGCGAGGAAGGCGAGCTTGTCCCACAGCAGGCCCGGCTCGTCGGGGCGCACCGTCACGTCGAGGCCCGCCTCGGCCAGCGCGTCGGCCAGCGGCCGCGCGCCCTCGCACAGCTGCACGGCGGCCAGCTGCCCCTCGTGCCGGATCTCGCCGGGCGCGGTCCGGCTCGCCACCACGCGGATGGCCCCGGCGACGACGCGCGCGTCCGGGTAGCGCTGCCGCAGCACGGCCATGTGGTCGATGCCGTTGAGCAGCGGCACCACGACGGCCCCACCGAGCACGTCCGCCGGCACCCGCTCCAGCGCCTCCTCGAGCCGGGTGGCCTTGGGCGTGACGAGGAGCGCGTCGACCGGCTCGGCCAGCCGCTCGGTGCCGTGCGCGGGTGCGGTCACCTCGCCGTACCGGTCGCTGACCAGCCGGAGCCCGTGGGCCTCGATCTGCGCGGCGGTGCCGGCCCCGGCCAGGCAGGTGACCGCGGAGCCCTGCCGGGCGAGCAGGGTGCCGACCAGCCCGCCGACGCCGCCGGGTCCGAGGACGGCCACGCGCAGGGTGCTCACACGGTCATACTGCCCCGTTCACACCCGCTCGAGCTCGCGGTCCGGCTCGGGCGGGGTGGGCCCCTTCGCGAGCGCGCCCGGCCACCAGACGCGGTCCCCGACGAGCGCGACCGCGGCCGGCACCACGAGGGACCGGACGACGAACGTGTCGAGCAGGACGCCGAAGCCGACCAGGAACGACAACTGCGCGAGGAACACCAGCGGCAGGACGGCGAGCGCGCCGAAGGTGGCCGCCAGCACGAGCCCTGCGCTGGTGATCACGCCCCCGGTGACGGCGAGGGACCGCAGCACGCCGTCGCGGGTGCCGTGCGTCGCCGACTCCTCGCGGGCCCGGGTCATCAGGAAGATGTTGTAGTCGATCCCGAGCGCGACGAGGAACACGAACGCGATCAGCAGGATGCCCGGATCGCTGCCCGGGAAGCCGAACACGGTGTCGAAGAGCAGGGCGGCCGTGCCGACCGTGGCCAGCACGCTGAGCACCACGGTGGCGATCAGCAGCAGCGGCGCCACGATCGCCCTCAGCAGCAGCGCCAGGACGACGGTGATCACCAGCAGCACCACGGGCACGATGACCTGCAGGTCGCGGGTCGCCGTCTGCTGCAGGTCGAGGTTGCTCGCCGTCTGGCCGCCGACCAACGCTTCCTCGGTGACGCCGTCGAGCGCGGTGCGCAGTTCCTCGACCACGCCGGTGGCCTCGACGCTGTCGGCGTTGACGTCGAGGGTGGCGTCGAGCTGCACCAGCCCGTCCACCACCAGCGGGTCGCCGGCCGGGGCGCCCGCCGGCGCGCCGGTGAACGGGACGACGCTCGCGACGCCGTCCACCCCGGCGGCCACCTCGGCGGCGTCCCGCCACGAGTCCTCCGGCGTGATGATCACCGCCGGGGTGCCGGCGCCGGCGTCGAAGTGCCGCGCGAGCGCCTCCTGGCCGACGATGCCGTTGGGCTCGCCGCTGATCGCGTCGGAGAACGGAAGGCCGTCGGCCTCGTAGGTGGGCGCGAAGGCGGCCAGCACGAACAGCGCGAGAAGGCTGCCGGCCAGCACCCGTCGCGGCCGCCGTCCGACCAGCGCCGCCACCCGCTGCCACCCGCGCCCCGCCGGCGGCTCGACGCCGTACCGGGGGCGCGCCGGCCAGAACGCGGCGCGGCCGAGCAGCAGGAGCGCGGCGGGCAGGAAGGTCAGCGCGGACACGAGCGCCAGCGTCACGGCGATCGCCGCGACCGGGCCCAGGCCCCGGTTGCTGGACAGGTCGGAGAGCAGCAGGCACAGCACACCGAGGACGACGGTGGCCGCCGACGCGGTGATCGGCTCCCAGGAGCGACGCAGGGCGATCCGCATCGCGGTGTACTTCGACCGCTCGCGGCGCAGCTCCTCGCGGAAGCGGGCGACCAGCAGCAGCCCGTAGTCGGTGGCCGCGCCGACGACGAGGATCGCGGAGATGCCCTGGCTCTGGCCGTTGACGGTGATGACGTCGGCGTCGGCGAGCAGGTAGGCGATCGCGTTGGCCGCCGTGAGGGCGAGCCCTGCCGTGCCGATCACGAGGAACGGCAGGATCGGGCTGCGGTAGACCACGACGAGGATCACCAGGACCACGCCGAAGGCGGCGAGCAGCAGGAGGCCGTCGATGCCCGCGAACCCGTCGGAGAAATCGGCGAAGATCCCGCCCGGGCCGGTGACGAAGCTGTCCAGACCGTCGACCTCGATGGCTGCCCGGATGTCCTCCACCACCGGCACGATCTCGTCGCCGATGTCGGGCGCGAGCGGGAGGAAGGCCTGCACCGCTTCGCCGTCCTGCGACGGGATCGGCGGGGACACCTCGCCGGCCAGGTAGTCGGCGTCCTCGGCCACCCGTGCGGCCGCGTCGATGCGCTTCTCTATGGCGCCGAGGGTCCGCTCGTCGAGGGTGCCGTCGCCCTCCCAGAGCAGGATCGCGGGGATCGACTCCTGCTCGCTGAAGCCGGCCTGCAGCTCGGTCACCCGGGTCGACTCGGCGCTGTCCGGCAGGAAGGCCGCGGTGTCGTTCTCCTGGACCTCGACGAGCTTGCCGCTGAAGGAACCGAGCGGGCCGGCCAGGCCGAGCCAGACGAGGACGATGATGGCCGGCAGGAGCCAGCGGACGTTCGGTCGGCGAGGCATGATTTTCCTTGATGGTCGATAATCTCGATCGTCGAGATACTACGGCGGTTCGGTGCCGTGCGCTCACGGGAGGTGCTGCGTGGACGACGCCGTCCGTGTCCGGCAGGAGCTGGCACTCCTCCTTCGCCGGCTCAACGTCGAACTGGATGCAGTCGGGCAGAGATTCGCCGAGGAGCACGGTCTCAACCGCACCGACGTCCGGGCGCTCGTGGCGATCATGGATGCCGCGCGGCGCGGTGAGGCCCTCACCGCCGGACGCCTGGGCGAGGCCGTCGACCTGCGGTCCGCCTCGGTCACCGCGCTGGTCGACCGGCTCGAGCGGGTCGGGCACGTGCGGCGGGTGCGCGACCCCGAGGACCGCCGGCGGGTCGGGCTGCAGATGTCCGAGTCGGCCATGGCAGCCGGTGCTGAGCACTTCGGCGGGCTCGCGCGCGACCTCACCGCGGCGATGGAGGGCTACTCCGCCGACGAGCTGGCCGTCGTCCGCCGCTGGCTCGAGGACATGACGGCCGTGATCAGCCGGCACTCCCGCGGCGGATGACCGTTCGTGCGCATCCGGTGGTCATCCGGGCGCTGTGAGCACCGTTCGCGCACGAACGGCGCGGACCCCCCTCGCCCGCCCACGAGCGTGCGCTGATCCACCTCATCGTGCGCGGACAGCGTGGATGAGCGCACACTGGCGCGCCCTCAGAGGTAGAGGCCGGTGGATTCCTCGATGCGCTCCGCGGCGACGGCGTGCACGTCGCGCTCGCGCAGGATGATCAGGTCCTCGCCGTGCACCTCGACCTCGTGCTGGTCCTCGGGCGAGAAGAGCACCTGGTCGCCGACCTTCACCTGCCGCACCGACGCCCCGACACCGCGCGCCTCGCCCCACACCAGCCGCTTGGCTACCTGCGCGGTCGCCGGGATCAGGATGCCGCCGGTGGAGCGACGGTCGCCGTCCTCCTTGCGCAGCGCCACCAGGATGCGGTCGTGCAGCATCTTGATCGGCAGCTTGCCGACCGTCGGAGCGGAGTCGTCGGGCACGTCGTCCCACGCTACCCGCCTCCCTCTTAGGGACTTTCTGTACAGAAAGTCCCTAACCCCAGCCGAGCTCGTGGAGGCGGTCCTCCTCGATGCCGAAGTGGTGGGCGATCTCGTGCACGACGGTGATCGTCACCTCGTCGACCACGTCCTCGGCGGTCTCGCAGATCTCGCAGATCGCCTCGCGGTAGATCATGATCCGGTCCGGCAGCGCGCCGCCGTAGTCGGAGCCGCGTTCCGTCAGCGCGAAGCCGTCGTAGAGCCCGAGCAGGTCGGGCTCCTCCTCGTTCCGGTCCTCGACCAGGACGACGACGTTGTCCATCAGCGCCAGCAGCTCCGGCGGCACCTGGTCCAGCGCGTCGGAGACCAGCTGCTCGAAGACCGGCAGGGGGAGCGGCCTCACCAGGAGGTCGGCAGCGGCCGGCCCTCCTCGTACCCGGCCGCGCTCTGCACCCCCAGCACCGCGCGCTCGTGCAGCTCGTCCACCGTGCGTGCCCCCGCGTAGGTGCAGGAGGAGCGCACGCCGGCCACGATCTGGTCGATCAGGTCCTCGACGCCGGGACGCTGGGGGTCCAGGTACATCCGGGACGACGAGATGCCCTCCTCGAACAGCCCGGCCCGCGCGCGCTCGAAGCCCGACTGGGACGACGTCCGCGCCTTGACCGCGCGCGCCGACGCCATGCCGAACGACTCCTTGTAGAGCCGTCCCGAGCCGTCGTCGTGGATGTCCCCGGCGCTCTCGTAGGTGCCGGCGAACCACGAGCCGACCATGACGTTGGCCGCGCCGGCGGCCAGCGCCAGCGCGACGTCGCGCGGGTGCCGCACCCCGCCGTCGGCCCACACGTGCTTGCCCAGGGAGCGCGCCTCGGCGGCGCACTCCTCGACGGCGGAGAACTGCGGCCGGCCGACGCCGGTCATCATCCGCGTGGTGCACATGGCCCCCGGGCCGACGCCCACCTTCACGACGTCGGCGCCGGCCTCGATCAGGTCGCGGGTGCCCTCCGCCGTCACGACGTTGCCGGCGACGACCGGAACGGACCCGGCCACCGACCGCACGGCCCGCAGCGCTTCGACCGCCTTCTCCTGGTGCCCGTGGGCGGTGTCCACGACGAGCACGTCGACGCCGGCGGCCAGCAGCGCCGAGGCCTTGCCCGCGACGTCGCCGTTGATCCCGACCGCGGCGGACGTGAGCAGCCGGCCCTCGGCGTTCACGGCGGGTGTGTAGAGCGCCGAGCGCAGCGCGCCCTTGCGGGTGATCACGCCGACCAGCCGGTCGCCCTCCACCACCGGGGCCGCGCTCACCCGCTCACCCGAGAGGACGTCGAAGATCTTCGGCAGCTCGGTGCCCGCGGGGATGGTCAGGGGCTCCCGGGTCATGACCTCCGCGAGCTGCGTGAAGCGGTCCACGCCCTGGCACTGGCCGTCGGTGACGACGCCGACCGGTGCGCCGTCCTCGACCACCACGACGATGCCGTGCGCCCGCTTGGTCAGCAGCGCCAGCGCCTCGCCGACCGTCGACGTGGGGGAGAGCGTGATCGGGGTGTCGTAGACGGGGTGCCGCGACTTGACCCAGGACAGCACCTCGGCGACCACGTCGACCGGGATGTCCTGCGGGATGACGGCGAGCCCGCCGCGGCGGGCGGCCGTCTCGGCCATGCGGCGTCCGGAGATCGCCGTCATGTTGGCGACGACGACGGGGATCGTCGTGCCCACCCGGTCGGGCGTGGTCAGGTCGACCTCGAGACGGGAACCGACCGTCGAGTGGTTGGGCACCATGAACACGTCGGCATAGGTCAGGTCGTGCGAGGGCCGCTGCAGGAACCGCATGGGCCCCATTGTCCCTGACGTCGAGCCGATCGCCGGAAGGTCAGGCGGGGACCTCCGCCGGCTGCGCCGCGGTGAAGCCCGTGCGGGGCATGGCCGTCCAGACGGGGTTGCGCCGCAGCAGCGCTGCGACCAGCCCGCGCAGGCGGAACCAGGCGTGCGCCTGCCGGAAGCCGATGTTCTCCACCAGCCCGGCCGCGAGGAGCCCGAGCACGTCCCGGCCCCGGGTGTACCGGTGGTAGGTGAACTCCTCGACGGCGACGGCGGTCGTGGACAGCAGCATCCCGACGGCCAGCGCCAGCAGGAACATGACGCCGGCGCCCCCGAGGTCGAGGATGCCGAGGCCCGCGGCGACGGCGACCGACAGGAGCCCGAAGACCTCCACGACCGGCCCGAGCAGCTCGAAGAGCACGAAGAACGGCAGCGCCATCGTGCCGATCGGCCCGAAGCGCGGGTTGCCGATCATGTTCCGGTGCTTCCAGAGCAACTGGGCCAGGCCGTGCGACCAGCGCTGGCGCTGGCGGCCGAGCACCTTCCACGTCTCGGGCACCTCGGTCCAGCACACCGGCTCGGGCACGAACACGACGCGGTGCGGCCGGCCGGCCAGGCGCTGGTGCTCGACCACGCTGATGACCAGCTCGGCGTCCTCGGCCAGCGAGAGCGGGTCCAGGCCGCCGATCTCCACCAGCAGGTCGCGGCGGAAGAGCCCGAACGCGCCGGAGATGATCAGCAGGGCGTTGGCGTCGGCCCAGCCGGTTCGGCCGAGCAGGAACGAGCGCAGGTACTCGATCGCCTGGATGCGCACGAGCCAGTTGCGTGACAGCCGCGGCTCCAGGACCGTGCCCCGGTCGGTGAGCGCACCGTTGACGGCGCGGATGACACCGCCGGCGGCGACGACGTTCGCCGGGTCCTCCACGAACGGGCGGGCGACGCGCAGCAGCGCGTCCTCCTCCAGCAGCGAGTCGGCGTCGACCATGCAGACCAGCGGGTTGCGGGCGACGTTGAGGGCGGCGTTGAGCGCGTCGGACCGGCGGCCGACGCTGGCCTTGCGCACGACGACGAGCGGGTCGCCGGTGGTGGCGCGGTGCACCGACAGGATCTCGCCCTCCACCTCCAGGTGGGCGGTCAGCCGCGGGGCGATCTCGGTGAGGGCGTACCGCTCGGCCACCAGCTCGAAGGTCCGGTCGGTCGAGCCGTCGTCGACCAGGACGACCTCCAGCGACGGGTACCGCTGGCCGAGCGCGGCCCGCAGCGTGTCGAGGATGCCTGCTTCCTCGTCGTGCGCCGGGATGAGCAGCGAGACCGCCGGCGTCAGCGGGCTCGCGAAGATCTCGCCGTGGCCTTCCGCGCCCTGCCAGTGCCGGGACTCGCTGACCCGCCGGGCGCCGGCCAGCACGAGCAGCAGCATGCTCCCGTCGAGCAGGAGCATGTAGCCGAGGACGGCCCAGCTGCCGGCCAGGACGACGTCGGTGAGCACCTCGGTCATCGCACGACCGCCAGGGCGGGACGGCGCTGCGCGGCGTCCAGGTCGTCGAGCGCGGCGCGGGCGGCCCCGGCGGCGTCGCCGGAACCCGCCGCGACCTCCTCGAGCCAGGTCCGGCCCTCGGCGCCGAGGCGGGCGAGGGCGTCGGCGCACGCGGACCGCACGGAGACGTCGGACGCGGCCATGCCGGCCAGCAGCGGGACCGCGGCCACGGGGTCACCGATCCGGCCGAGGGCCTCGGCGCTGGTGCGCTGGAGCACGGGGTCGTCGTCGGTCGTGAGGGCCCGCACCAGCGGCTCGGTCGAGCGCGGGGAACCGATGCGGCCGAGGGCGCCCGCGGCGGCGACGCGGACCGCGGGCGGCGTGCCCGCGTCCCGGAGGAGCTCCTCCAGCAGGGGTGCGGCCTCCAGGTCGCCGTGCACGCCGAGCAGCTCGGCGACCAACCCGCGGGCCGCGGCGTGCTCGCCGGTGAGGGCGTCGCGCAGAACGGGCAGCGCGGTGGCGCCGAGGTCGAGCAGGGCCATGCCCACGACACCGTGCGGCAGCGCGTGGGCGCCGGACATGGCGGGGAGGAGGTAGCCGACGGCGGCGGGGTCGCCGGCCTTGCCGAGCGCCCGCGCCGCGGCGCAGCGGACCTCGAGAGAGCGGTCCTGCAGGCGGGCGGCCAGGACGGCGGTGTGGTGGGTGCCCGCGGCGGACCCCAGCAGGGCGACGGCGCGGCCGCGGCGCCAGGACTTCCGGGCGGTCAGGTCGGCGACGGCACGGGCGACGACCCCCCGCTCAGCGAGCAGCCGGCGCAGGATCTCGCGGTCGCTGCCGCGCAGCTGCGGGAGGAGCTCGAGGACCACGTCGTCGAGGTCGGCCGGGGCATTCACGACGTCGGGCACCGGCACGGCGTCGGTCGGGTCGTCGTCGAGCAGCGCGTGGACCAGGGGCGTCAGCTCCCGCTTCCGCCGCTCGTCCCGGGCCTGCCGCCGGGCACGGGCCAGGTGCGTCGCCGCGACGGCGAGGAGGAGGACCACGATCGCGGCCGTCACCCCGGTGCCGGCCAGCAGGACCGGCCCGACGGGCGGCGTCATTCCCGGACGCTGCCGGGCGGGAGGGCGGCCGTGACGCGGCTGACCAGCTCCCGCGTGCTGAACGGCTTGGCGACGAAGTCGGTGGCCCCGGCGGCGAAGCCGCGCTCCAGGTCGGGCTCCTGCGCCTTGGCGGTGAGCAGCAGCACCGGGGTGCGGGCCAGCCCGCCGTCGGCGTCCTCGCGGAGTGCGCGGCAGACCTCCAGGCCGTTCATCCGCGGCATCATCCAGTCGAGCACCACCAGGTCGGGCCGCAGCTGGCGGGCCGCGGCGAGACCGGCCTCGCCGTCGCGCTCGATCGACACCTCGAGGCCGAGCCGGCCGAGCCGGAACGCGACGAGGTCGGCGACGACGGGGTCGTCGTCGACGACCAGGACGTGGGTCATGGGGCTCCGATCCGAGGGGGTGGTACTCCCCGCATCGGCACGCCGGCGCCACTGCTGAAGCCCCGACGGCCGGATCGGTCGCCCGCAACGGATTCCGCGGGGCTGCCCTCAAGAGCGCGCCCCGTCCGGCCGACACCTCTTCCGTGGCACCCGACCCGCACGTCGCGACCGACGTCCCCGCCCCGCCCCTGCGGGTGCTGCTCCGCCGACCGCTCCGGGTCGGGCTGGCGGCCCTCACCGCGGTGGCCCTGACGACCCTCGCGCTGGCACTGCTGGTCGTCACCGTCCTGGGCGCGCGGGTCGACCGCACCAACGCCGTGCTGAACGACCTGCAGGACGCACACATCGCGATGATCAACCAGGAGACCGGCCTGCGCGGCTTCCTGATCACCCGCGAGGACCGGTTCCTGATGCCCTACCGCGTCGGTGCCGCGGCCCTCGCCCGTGCCGACGCGAGCCTCCGACGGTCGGCGGCCGACGACCCGGCGCTGAGCCGGCAGGTGGCGGACCTGCGGGCCGCGCAGCAGGCCTGGATCACCGGCTGGGTCCAGCCGACGCTGCGCACCCAGCCCGCGGTCGGGGACACCGTCGCGCTGGGCGACCTGATCACCCGCGGCAAGGCGTTCTTCGACGAGTACCGGGCGGTCGAGGCGGAGATGCGCGCGGCCGTCCAGCAGGAACGGGAGGACGCCAGCGCCGAGCGCGACTACGTCGTGCTCGCCGGCGCCCTGGTGGGCATCGTCGTGGCAGGCGTGGTCGCCGTCGCCGTGCGGAGGGCCAACCGGCGGCTCGCCGCGCAGATCGTCCCGCCCACCGAGCGGGTGCGCGAGACGCTCGCGGGACTCACCGCCGGGCGGGTCGAGGACCGCGTGGCGCCGTCCGGGCCCCTCGAGCTCCGGGCGATCGCCGACGACGTGAACGAACTGGGCCGGGCCCTGCAGGAGCGCAACGCGCTGGTCGTCGCCCGGGAGCGCGAGCTGATGGCCGCCCGGGACGACGCCGAGCGGGCCGGGCAGGCGAAGACGGCCTTCCTCGCGACCATGAGCCACGAGATCCGCACCCCGCTCAACGCCGTCCTCGGCCTGACCGACCTCCTGCTCACCACGGAGCTCACCGAGGAGCAGCGCGGCCACCTGGACACCGTCTCCCGCAGCGGGGACAGCCTGCTCATGCTGATCAACGACATCCTGGACTTCTCGAAGATCGAGGCGGGCGAGCTCGACCTGGAACGGGCGCCGTTCGACCTCTCCGGCCTGGTGTACGACGTCGCGCAGCTCATGGCACCGCAGGCCGCCGGGAAGGGGCTGGACCTCCTGGTCGACGTCCCCGTGGATCGCTCGTGGCAGGTGCTCGGCGACGCCGGCCGTCTGCGCCAGGTGGTCTTGAACCTGGTCGGGAACGCCATCAAGTTCACGCCGTCGGGCCAGGTCCTGGTGAGCGTCGCCGGTGAGCGGGCCGGCGACCGCCTCCGCTGCCGCATCGCCGTGGCGGACTCGGGCATCGGCATCCCGGCCGACCAGCACCACCGCCTGTTCCGCTCGTTCAGCCAGCTGGACGCCTCCACGACCCGCTCCTACGGCGGCACCGGTCTGGGGCTGGCCATCAGCCAGCGCATCGCCGGCGCGATGGGCGGCGACATCGCGGTGGAGAGCACGGAGGGCGCGGGATCCACGTTCACTGTCTCCGTCGAACTGGACGAGGCGCCCAGCCCGACCGCCGGATCGCGCACCGACACCCTCGCCGGGCGCCGGCTGCTCGTCGTCGACGACAACCCGACGAACCTGCGCATCCTCGAGCACCAGCTGGGCCGCTACGGAGCGGTCGCGGTGTCGGCCGCCGGCGGCGCGGAGGCCCTGGGGCACGTGGCCGCCGGACGGTTCGACGCCTGCCTGATGGACCTGCACATGCCGGGCATGGACGGCGACGAGGTGGCGGCCCGGCTGCGTGACCTGCCGAACGGGGCGCGCATGCCCCTGATCCTGCTGAGCAGCTCGACCGCGGTGCAGGCCGACCGGGTGGCGCTGTTCGCGGCCCGGCTGCACAAGCCCGTCCGGCCCGAGCGGCTCGAGCGGACGGTTCGCTCGGTGCTGGACGCCGGGACGCCGACCGACCGCCGTTCCGACCGCACCGTCCCGCGGCCGCGACGCAGCCAGGGCCGACGGCTCCGGGTCCTGGTGGCCGAGGACCACGCCGTCAACGCACAGCTGATGGCGCTCTACCTCCAGCAGCTCGGCCACGACAGCGTCCACGTGGTCAACGGCGAGCTCGCCGTCGACGCGGTCCGGACCGGTGAGTTCGACGTGGTGCTCATGGACGCCCAGATGCCGGTGCTCGGCGGCGTGGACGCCACGGCTGCGATCCGCTGCATGCCCGGACCGCAGCCGCGGATCGTCGCGGTCACGGCCAGCGTGCTCGCCTCCGACCAGGCCGCGTTCCTGCAGGCAGGCGCGGACGACTTCCTGACCAAGCCGGTGCGGCTGGCCACCCTCGACGAGGCGCTGAGCCAGTGGGAGGACACCCCGGTGCAGCTCCCCGCTCCCCGCGAGGCGCCGGAGGCGCGGCGCGAGGAGCCGGCTCCGGCGGCCCTCGACGCCGAGACGGTCGAGGAGCTCCGCGACCTGGGCGCGGACGCCTTCGGCCACCTCTACCGGCAGTACGCGGACAGCCTGATGACGACGGTCGAGGCGATCGGCGCCGCCGTTGCCGATGCCCGGTGGGCCGAGGGGGACGAGACCTCCGTGCCGCGGCTGGCCCACCGGCTGAAGGGCAGCAGTGCGGCGATGGGCGCCCTGGCTCTGGCCGACCTCTGCCGACGTCTGCAGGAAGCCACGGACGCCGGCTCGCCGGCCGTGGCCGACGCGCTCGCGGGGCTGCCCGTGGAGGCCCGCCGGGTCGGGGCGGAGGTCGCCGCGCTGCTCGACGCCCCGCACTGACGTCGTCGGGAGGGGACTCCGCGGCCGCGTCCGTACGATCGGGGGGTGATCGACCTCCGGCTCGTGCGTGAGAACCCCGACGTCGTCCGTGCCAGCCAGCGCGCCCGCGGCGCCGACGAGTCCCTCGTCGACGCGCTCCTCGCCGCCGACGCCGCCCGCCGCGAGGCGGTCAAGCGGGCCGACGACCTGCGCGCGGAGCAGAAGAACGCCTCGCAGGCGGTCAAGAAGGCCACCCCCGAGGAACGCCCGGCGGTGCTCGAGCGGGCCAAGGCGCTGGCCGCCGAGGTGAAGGAGGCCGAGGAGGCCCAGCGCGAGGCCGACGCGGCGCTCCGCGAGGCGCACCTGAAGATCCCGAACGTCGTCGCCGACGCCGTCCCGCCCGGTGGCGAGGACGACGCCGTGACGATCCGGACCGTCGGTGAGGTGCCCACCTACGACTTCCCGGTGCGCGACCACATCGAGATCGGCGAGGCGCTCGGCGCCATCGACATGGAGCGCGGCGCCAAGGTCTCCGGCGCCCGTTTCTACTTCCTCACCGGCCCGGGCGCGCTGCTCGAGTTCGCGCTCGCCCAGCTGGCGATCAGCCGCGCCGTGGCCGCCGGCTTCACCCCCGTCGTGGCCCCCGCCCTGGTGAAGCCGGAGGCGATGGAGGGCACCGGCTTCCTCGGCGAGCACGACGAGGAGGTCTACCGGATCGAGCGCGACGACCTGTACCTCGTCGGCACCTCGGAGGTGGCCCTGGCCGGCATGCACGCCAAGGAGGTGCTCGACCTCTCCGCCGGGCCCCGGCGGTACGCCGGCTGGTCGTCCTGCTTCCGCCGGGAGGCCGGCTCCTACGGCAAGGACACCCGCGGCATCATCCGCGTGCACTGGTTCGACAAGGTCGAGATGTTCAGCTTCTGCCGGCCGGAGGAGACCGAGGCCGAGCACCTGCGGCTGCTGGCCTGGGAGGAGGAGTTCCTCCAGGCCCTCGAGCTGCCCTACCGGGTCGTCGACATCGCGGCCGGCGACCTCGGGACCAGCGCCACGCGCAAGTACGACATCGAGGCGTGGTTCCCGACCCAGGGCACCTACCGCGAGCTGACCAGCACGTCGGACTGCACCACCTTCCAGGCGCGGCGGCTGAACATCCGCTACCGCGACGAGGACGGCAAGCCGCAGACCGCGGCGACGCTGAACGGCACGCTGTGCGCGATCGCCCGCACCATCGCCTGCTTCCTCGAGGTGCACCAGCGGGCCGACGGCTCGGTGCACGTGCCGAAGGCGCTGCGCCCCTGGCTGGGCGGGGTGGAGGAGCTCACCCCCGGGATGACGCTCGCGGCAGCGGTGCCCCCCGCATGACCCCGGAGCGGCCGAGGGCGCTCAAGGCCTACGGCGTCCTGCCCGATGCAGACCGGGTGATCGACCTCGGCGAGCTGGACGGCTGGCGGCCCAAACTGGTCGCCAGCGACCTCGACGGCACGCTGCTCGACAGCGACGGCGAGGTCAGCCCGCGCACGCGGGCGGCGCTGGAGGCCTGCTGGGACGCCGGCATCCCGGTCGTCGGCGTCACCGGCCGCGGGCCGCGCCTGCTCGACAGCGTTCGGGCCGCGCTCGACGGACGCGGCATCGCGGTGCTCGCCCAGGGCGGGTTCGTCGTCGACCTGGAGCGCGACGAGGTGCTGCGGACCGTCGGCCTTCCCCGCGAGCAGGCGCAGGCGGTCATCGAGCGGATCGAGGACGTCGCCGGCGACCTGATCGTGGCCGTCGAGGACGCCTCCGAGCAGAGCGAGGTCTCCGGGCCGCTGCGCGTGCAGCACGGGTTCGACTGGCCCTACCCCGAGCCGGCGCACCTGCTGCCCAAGCACGAGGTGCTGCCGCCGGGCGCCGTCCTCAAGGTCTTCCTCCGCTCCGCCGCCCTCGGGCAGGACGAGCTGCTGGCGCGCGCGAAGCGCGTCGTCGACCCCGCCGAGGCGGAGGTCACGCACGCCGGGCTGGGGTTCATCGAGGTGCTCCCGCCGGGCATCACCAAGGCCACCGGGCTGGCGATCGCCCTCGAGCGGTACGGGGTCGGCTTCGGCGACGTCCTGGTGTTCGGCGACATGCCCAACGACCTCCCGATGATCTCCGCGGTCGCCGACGCGGGCGGCCGCGCCATCGCCGTCGCGAACGCGCACCCGTCCGTGCGGGCCGCGACGACCGGGCTCACCGGCGGCCACGACGCCGACGGCGTCGCGCGCTACCTGGAGGCAGTGCTCGGTGTCTGACTGGAGGCCCCGGCTCATCGCCAGCGACATGGACGGCACGCTGCTGCGCTGGGACGACACGGTCAGCGATGCCACGGTCGCGGAGCTGGAGCGCTGGCGGGCCGACGGCGTCCCGGTCGTCCTCGCCACCGGCCGGCCGCCGCGCTGGATGGTCCGCATCCGCGAGGTCCTGGGCTACGGGACCGCGGTCTGCTGCAACGGCGCGGTGATCATGGATCTCGAGCGCTTCGAGATCGTCGACGAGGACCCCTTGCACCCCGACGTCCTCACGTCGGTCACCGCCGAGCTCCGCCGGCGGCAGCCGGACACCTGGTTCGCGGTCGAGTACGGGCTGGAGTTCCGTCACGAACCGATCTACAAGCCGCGCTGGGACGTCGACGCGCCCGGGGTCGCCGAGGCGACGCTGGAGGAGATGACGGCGCAACCGGTGGCCAAGCTGCTCGCGCGCCACGAGGAGCTGCCGCGCGACGAGTTCGTGGCCCTGGT
Source organism: Blastococcus sp. SYSU D00922 (assembly GCF_054050495.1). Taxonomy (NCBI): domain Bacteria; kingdom Bacillati; phylum Actinomycetota; class Actinomycetes; order Geodermatophilales; family Geodermatophilaceae; genus Blastococcus; species Blastococcus sp. SYSU D00922. The sequence continues at coordinate 22,180 of NZ_JBJGZL010000014.1, read as the reverse complement.
CGCGGACGTCGTCGGCGACCGGGCGACGGTCACCCACTCGTCGAGCGACGCGCTGGCCGAGATCTCCGCCGCCGGCATCACCAAGGCCTCGGGGCTGGCCCGCGTCGCCGCCCGCCACGGCGTCGGCCCGGAGGACGTGGTCGTGTTCGGGGACATGCCCAACGACATCGCGGCGTTCGAGTGGGTCGCGGCCGCCGGCGGCCGTGCCGTGGCGATGGCGCACGCCCATCCCGACCTCATGGCCGTGGCCACCGACGTCACCGGCACCAACGACGAGGACGGCGTCGCGCGTTTCCTCGCGTCACTCTGAGACCGCTGATCACAAGGTCGCGCGCGACCTTCCCACTGGGTGGACGGACTCCACTCCTCGGCTTCAGGGGACCAGGGCACGGCCGACATCGGGGGTGCGGGGCGTCGGACCCCGCCCTCTCGTCGCGGAGTCCACGTCATGCTCAAGAACCTGTCGATCAGCCGGCGCCTCGGCCTCGGCTTCCTCGTCGTCGTCCTCTGCATGGCGGGCCTGACCGCCACAGGCGTGTGGCGCGTCGAGACCATCAACAGCCACCTGACGACGATCAACGACCTGAACGCGGTCAAGCAGCGGTACGCGATCAACTTCCGCGGCAGCGTCCACGACCGCGCCATCGCCGTCCGCGACGTCGTCCTCGCGAGGACGGCCGCCGAGATCGCCACCGAGGTCGAGCTCATCGAGACGCTCACTCAGAAGTACACCGACTCCGCCGGGCCGATGGACGAGCTGTTCGACGTGGTGGACAACGCCGACGACGCCGAGCGGCAGGCTCTCGCCGACATCAAGGACGTCGAGCAGCAGACCCTGCCGCTGATCGACCAGATCGTGCGGGCGGGGACGGCCGGCGACATGGCGACCGCCGCCCAGGCGCTCGCCCAGGCCAAGCCGCTGTTCGTCGAGTGGCTCCGCACGATCAACGTGCTGATCGACATGGAGGAGGCCAAGAACCAGGAGCTGTCCACCGAGGCGCGCAGCACCGCCTCGAACTTCCTCCTCCTGATGGTGCTCATCTGCGCGGCGGCCGCCCTGCTCGCGACGCTGATCGCCTGGCGGACGACGCGCAGCATCACCGGGCCGCTGGCCCAGGCGGAGTCCGCGATGGCCGCGGTCGCCCAGGGCGACCTGACCCGGCGCATCGAGGTCCGCGGGCAGGACGAGGTGGGCCGGACGGCGCAGTCGATCAACTCGGCGCTCGCCTCGATCGCCGAGGTCATGGCCACCTTCCGGGCGGCCATCGAGGCCCTGACGACGGCGAGCCGCCGCGTGGGTGACCTCTCACAGCAGATCTCGACGGGTGCCGAGGAGTCCTCCGCCCAGGCGGCCGTCGTGGCCGCGGCTGCCGGCGAGGTCTCGCACAACGTGCAGACGGTCGCGGCGGGCTCGGAGCAGATGGGCGCCTCCATCCGGGAGATCGCGCACAACGCCACCGAGGCGGCCTCGGTGGCCGGCAAGGCCGTGACCGCGGTGGGGACGACGACGGAGACGGTCTCCCGGCTCGGGGAGTCCAGCCGCACCATCGGCGACGTCGTCAAGGTCATCTCCTCCATCGCGGAGCAGACGAACCTGCTGGCGCTCAACGCCACGATCGAGGCGGCCCGCGCCGGCGACGCGGGAAAGGGCTTCGCCGTCGTCGCGAACGAGGTCAAGGAGCTCTCGCAGGAGACCGCCCGCGCCACGGAGGACATCGCCCGCCGGGTGGAGGCCATCCAGGCCGACACCACCGGTGCGGTCACGGCCATCGCCGAGGTGGCCGAGGTGATCGACCAGATCAACGACTACCAGACCACGATCGCCTCGGCGGTCGAGGAGCAGACCGCCACGACGAACGAGATGAACCGCAGCGTCGCCGAGGCGGCCGCGGGGTCGGGCCAGATCGCGGCCAACATCGACGGCGTCGCCGCCGCCGCGAAGGCGACCACGGAGCACGTCGAGGCGTCCAAGGAGGCCGCCGACGAGCTCGCGCGGGTGTCGGGCCGGCTCGAGGAGCTCGTGGGCGGCTTCCGCTTCTGACCCGTGCGCCCCGACGTCGCGGCCGGCTCGATCTCGGATCGGGCCGGCCGCGTGCGTCCGGCTGAAGTTCCGCGCTTGGTTGCCGAAAGCGAAGCGACGGGCACGCTGGGTGCCGATTCAGGAGAGCGAGCAACAGATGGATCAGACGCAGGAAACCGAGCACGTGGTGACCGAGGAGCCCGTCGCGGACGGTCCCCGTCGTCGCGGTCCGGGTCTGCGCGGCCGCATGCTGGGGGCCATCCTCGTCGTGGCGCTCACCACGGTCGGCGTCGGTGCCGTCGGCATCCAGCGCATGGGCGTCCTCAGCGACCAGGCCCAGCAGGTGTACGACGAGGGTGCGGTCCCGGTGAACGCCCTGCGCGAGCTGCAGGTGGACTGGTGGGAGCTGTCGGCCTACACCGCGCGCGCCAACATCCAGACGCTGCCCGCCGAGAGCCGTGCCTCCTCGCAGGAGAAGGCGGCCGCCGGCACGCAGACCCTCATGGAGCACACCGCCGCAGCCGCGGAACTCCCGATGTCGGACGAGACCCGGGCGGCCTACGAGGAGTTCGCCGGTGCCGCCGAGCAGTACCTCGGGCTGCTGCAGCAGCTGGTCGCCGGCACGGGCAAGCTGACCCCGGCCCAGCAGATGGCGATCATCCAGCCGATGAACGAGTTCGAGGCGACCATCGAGGCGTCGCTCATCACGGCCACCGAGTCCGCCACGGTGACCGCGCAGTCCGCCGCGGCCGACGCGCAGGACGCCTACGAGTCGGCCCGCACGCTCACGCTGGTGATCATCGTCGTCGGCCTGCTCGTGTCCGTGGTCCTCGCCGTGCTGGTGTCCCGCAGCGTCACCCGCCCGGTGCAGCGCATCCGCGAGATCCTCGCCCAGGTCGCCGGTGGTGACCTCACCGTCCGCGCCGGTCGCACCGGTGGCGCCGAGCTCGGCGAGATGGCCGCCTCCCTGGACGAGACCCTCGACTCCATCGGCAACGTGCTGGTCCTGGTCAACGACTCCTCCACCCGCCTCGCCGCGGCGTCGTCGCAGCTGAACGCGGCCGCGGAGGGCATGCGGCACAACGCCGAGACGGCGGCCGGGCAGGCCGACGAGGTCGTGTCCTCCGCCGGGGCGGTGGCCTCGAGCGTGGACACGGTCGCCACGGGGTCGTCGCAGATGGAGTCGGCCATCCGGGAGATCGCGCACAACGCCACCGAGGCCGCGCGCGTGGCCGGTCAGGCGGTGTCGGTCGCCGAGAACACCACGAAGACGGTCGGCAAGCTGGGCGACTCCTCGCAGGAGATCGCCACCGTGATCAAGCTGATCAACGGCATCGCCGAGCAGACCAACCTGCTGGCGCTGAACGCGACGATCGAGGCGGCGCGGGCCGGGGAGGCCGGCAAGGGCTTCGCGGTGGTGGCCTCCGAGGTCAAGGAGCTGGCGCAGGAGACCGCGCGGGCGACCGAGGACATCTCCAAGCGGGTCGAGGCGATCCAGGCCGACACCGCCGGTGCGGTCGACGCGATCAGCCAGATCAGCTCGGTCATCGGCGAGATCAACGACTTCCAGGCGACCATCGCCGCGGCGGTCGAGGAGCAGACGGCGACCACCAACGAGATGAACCGCAACGTGGCCGAGGCCGCCAGCGGCACCCAGGGCATCGCCGCGGCGATCTCCGGGCTGGCCGCCGGCACGCAGGAGACCAACCAGCGCGTCGCCGACGCCCAGCGCGCCGCCGGCGAACTGGCCCGGATGAGCGGCGAGCTGCAGGAGGCGGTGGCGCGCTTCACCGTCTAGGAGCGCACAGCACGACGGCGCCGCACCCCGGCCCGGGTGCGGCGCCGTCGCGCGTCCGGGCTCAGGTCAGGATCGCGTAGGCGATGACCATGTTCGCGATCGCCACGACGATCGCGACGACGCCGGTCACCAGGCCCGCGGTCGACTGGCCGGTGCGGGTGCCGTTGCGCCGGGCGACGGCGCCCAGGGCCACGCTCACCACGCCGAGCGCGAGGCCGACGACGGCGAACAGCACGGCGAAGACGATGCCGACGATGCCGGTGACGAGCGAGGCGACCGCGAGGCCGTTCTGCCCGGTCTTCGTGGCGGGGGTGGTCGAGTACTCGGTGGTCACGGGTCCTCCGCTTCGGTGACCGGTGTCTCCGGTCGCGACGGCAGACGTTGATCACCGGCCGCCCGGCGGAAACCGCACGGGGCCGCATTCACCCGTCAGGGCGACACGGTGTCGACCGTCAGAGGTACTGGCCCCCACCGGGCCGGAAGTCCGGCTGCTGGCCGCCGGGCCCCTGGCCCCCGGGCAGCGCCCTGCGGCGGGTCTCCTCCAGCTGCGCGCGGGCGGCCATCTGCTGGGCGAAGATGGCCGTCTGGATGCCGTGGAACACGCCCTCCAGCCAGCCCACCAGCTGCGCCTGCGCGATCCGCAGCTCCGCGTCCGAGGGCGTCTCCCCGTCGGTGAACGGCAGGGTGATCCGCTCCAGCTCCTCCCGGAGCTCCGGCGCGAGGCCGTCCTCCAGCTCCCGGATGGACTTCGCGTGGATGTCGCGCAGCCGGTTGCGGCTGGCGTCGTCCAGAGGCGCGGCGCGGACCTCCTCGAGCAGCTGCTTGATCATCGTGCCGATCCGCATCACCTTCGCCGGCTGCTCGACCATCTCCCCGACGCCGGGCGGCCCGTCGCCGTCGTCGCCGCCCTGCGGCACCGCCAGGGCGCCGACCGGCTGCCCGTCGGGGCCCACGACGACGACCTGCTGGGGGCGCTCGCTGCCGTTCCCGGGTGCAGTCATGGCTCCATCCTGCCCCGCCCCCGGGAGCCGCGAACGCCAGGTCCCGGGGAGAGCTGAACCGATCGCGGCCGCGGACCGTGCTGAGGGGGACGGTGGCCGCGCGGGCCGCCGGGGAGGGAGCGGCGCCGTGCGCACGAACTGGAGGCCGGCGGCGGGCATCGCCGTGGTCCTGCTCGCCGCGGCCGGGTGCGGCTCCTCCGGCGGCGGGGACGACGCGGCGACGGCGCCGTCCGGCACCGCCGCCTCGGACGCCGTCCTCTCCACCGCGGACAGCGACCTGGGCGAGGTCGTCGTCGACGCCGAGGGCCGCACCGTGTACGTGTTCGACAGGGACACCGCCGGGTCGGGCAGCAGCGCCTGCGAGGGCACCTGCCTGGACAACTGGCCGGCGGTCACCGCGGACGACGGGAACCCGGACGCGGCCGGCGTCAGCGGCGAGGTCGGCACCATCGAGCGCGGCGACGGCACCCGTCAGGTGACCCTCGACGGCATGCCCCTGTACACGTACGCCGGCGATGCCGATCCTGGCGACGTGACGGGACAGGGGGTGCAGGGCGTCTGGTGGGTCGTGTCCCCGGACGGGGCCAAGGTGACCTCGGCGCCGTCCGAGCCGGCCCCGGTACCGGGGTACTGAGCGGGTGCGGACGCGCGGGGCGGTCTCGGCGGAGGAGAGCCTGCGGGCCCTCTACGAGGAGCACGCCCCCGTCCTGCTCGGCTACGCCCTGCGGCTCACCGACGGCGACCGGGCGCGCGCGGAGGACATCGTGCAGGAGACCCTCGTGCGTGCCTGGCGCAACCTCGACCGGGTCGACCGCGACGGCCGGTCGCTGCGCCCGTGGCTGTTCACCGTGGCGCAGCACATCGCCGTCGACGCGCACCGCGCCCGGCGGGCCCGGCCGCCGGAGGTGGGCGACGCGGCGCTGGCGGTCCTGCCCGGGCTGGACCAGGTCGAGGCCACCCTCGACCGGATCGTCGTGACCGACGCGCTGCACGCGCTGTCGCAGGAGCACCGGGCGGTGATCGTGGAGACCTACTACCGGGGGCGGAGCGTGGCCGAGGCCGCCCGGGTGCTGGGCATCCCACCGGGCACCGTGAAGAGCCGCTGCTACTACGCGCTGCGGGCGCTGAAGCTGGCCCTCGCCGAGCGGGGGGTGACCACGTGACCTGCCGGGAGGCGCCGGAGCTCGGCGCGTACGTCCTGGGCGCCCTCGGGCCGGACGAGCGGCGGGCGGTGGAGCAGCACGTCGACCGCTGCCCGGCCTGCGCGGCGGAGCTCGCGGAGCTCGCGGGTCTCCCGGCGCTGCTCGACCGGGTGCCGCACGAGGACCTGGAGCCGGTGGCCGTGGCGCCGTCGGCCGGCCTGTTCGACCGCGTGGCGGTCGCTGCCGAGGTCCGGCCGGCCCGCCGTTCCCGGACCCGGCTGCTGCTGGCCGCCGCCGCCCTGCTGGGCGCCATCGGGGTGGGCGCAGGGGTCACCGGCTGGCTGGGCGGCGGGGACGACCCCCGCAGCCGCTCGGCCTCGGCCGGCCCGGTGCGCGCCACGGTCAGCGCCAGCGCCGACGGCGACGGCACCGCGCTGGACGTCACGGTCGCGGGCCTGCACGCCGGGGAGATCTGCACGATGGTCGCCGTGGACGACGACGGGGACCGGCACCCGGCGGGGGAGTGGCCCACGTCGCCGGACGGCGGCGGCCGGTGGGTCGGCTGGACGACCGTCGACCCGGGCGCGCTGGACGAGGTGCTGCTCCTCGGCGACGGCGGGCGGGAGCTCGTGCGGCTGGACCTCTAGTCCTCCGGCAGGAGCAGGACCTTGCCGACGTGCTCGCTGGCCTCCACGACGGCGTGCGCCTCGCTGGCCCGCGACATCGGCAGCCGCCGGTCGACGATCGGGCGGACGACGCCCCGCTCGACGTCGGGCCAGACGTCGTGCAGGACGGCGGCCACGATGCCGGCCTTGCCGCCGGTCCCGGACGCCGGCCGGGAGCGCAGCGCGGTGGCGTGCACCGACGCCCGCTTGCCCAGGAGCTTCGCGATGTCCAGCTCCGCCCTGGTGCCGCCCTGCATGCCGATGACGACGAGCCGGCCGCCGATGGCGAGGGCGTCGACGTTGCGCCCCAGGTACTTCGCGCCCATGTTGTCCAGGACGACGTCGACCCCGCGCCCGCCGGTCTCCTCGGCGATCACCTCCGCGAAGTCCTGGTCGCGGTAGTTGATGCCGACGTCCGCGCCCAGCTCGCGGCAGACGTCGAGCTTGGCCGCCGTCCCGGCGGTCGTGAACACGCGGGCGCCCGCGCGGGCGGCCAGCTGGATGGCCATCGTGCCGATGCCGCTGGAGCCGCCGTGGACGAGGAAGCTCTCCCCGCGCCTGAGCCCGGCCAGCTGGAAGACGTTGGACCAGACGGTGCAGGTCACCTCGGGGAGGGCGGCCGCGGTGGCCAGCTCGACCCCGGCCGGGCGGGGGAGCAGCTGGACCGCCGGGACGGCGACCCGCTCGGCGTACCCGCCGCCGGCCAGCAGCGCGCACACCTCGTCGCCCACCGACCAGCCGTCGACGCCCTCGCCCACCTCGCTGATCACGCCGCTGCACTCCAGCCCGAGGATGTCGCTCGCGCCCTTCGGCGGCGGGTAGAAGCCCTGCCGCTGCAGCAGGTCCGCCCGGTTGACGGCCGTCGCGGCCACGTCGACGACGACCTCGCCGGGGCCGCAGACGGGATCGGGGACCTCCGCCCATGTGAGCACCTCGGGTCCGCCGGGCTCGGGCACCGTCACCGCACGCATGGCCCGACCCTACGACCCGCTGCGCGGCGGTCCTTCCCCGTCACGGTGCGCGCCGACCCGCCGTACCGCCCGGTGCGGCGCGGTGGCGGTACCGGCGGCCGGGACGAGCGGTGCCAGGGTGGGGCGACCGCCGGCACGCGCCGCGGTGCCCGCGGCCCGGCGGCCGCCAGGAGGTACCTCATGGCCGCCAACACCTCACCTGGGTGGGTCCCACCACCGCCGCCGCCTCGCATGGGGCCCGGGCGGGTGATAGCGATCGTCCTCGGCGCCCTGCTGCTCCTGCCGGCGCTCGGTCTGGTGACCGGCGGCGGGGTGCTGCTCTGGGCGGACCAGTGGGCCCGGGACGACGACGGTTACCTGTTCACCGCCAGCGACGACTTCTCGACGGTCGGGTACGCGATGCAGAGCGACCGGATCGAGCTGGAGACCGATGCGGACTGGGTGCCCCTGTCGGCCGCGCTGGGGACCGCCCGCGTGGAGGTCACGGGCACGGGCGGCACCGGCGAGGTGTTCATCGGCGTCGGGCCCAGCGCCGACGTCGCGGCCTACCTGGCCGGGGTCGAGCGGACCGTCATCGACGACCTGGGGCTGGACACCTCGGCCGCCGAGCGGGACCTCCTGCCCGGCGGCGCACCGTCCGGTCCGCCGGCGGAGCAGGGCTTCTGGACCGTCCAGGCCACCGGGACCGGGACGCAGCAGCTGAGCTGGGAGCCCGACGAGGGGTCCTGGACGCTGGTGATCATGAACGCCGACGGGTCGGCCGGGGTCTCGGTGGACGCCAGGATCGGGGCGACGGCTCCGGCGCTCGGCGGCCTCGCGTGGGGGCTGCTCGGTGTCGGGCTGTTCCTGCTCCTGGTCGCGGTGCTGGTCCTCGTCCTCGCGGCCCGTCGTCGCACCCCGCCCGCCGCCATGCCGTACGCCGGCAGCCCCGGTGGACCGCCGCCCTACTGGGCTCCGCCGCCCCCTGTCGACCGGACCACGGCGGCCGACGCCCGGCCGCCGTCCCCGACCGATGCGACGCACCGGGGGCCGCAGGACGGCTGAGGCCCCGGCTCAGGCCGGGACGAGCGCGGCACCGGAGACCGAGACGCAGCGCTTGACGTCCTCGCTGCCGGCGGCCAGCCCCGCGAGGACCCCGCCGACGGCTCGCCGGGAGACCTTCATCGCCTCCGTGCCGCCCGTGGTGGAGACGGCGGCCGGCTCGTCGCCGTCGGTGAGGTAGACCGGCTGCACCAGCGTCCAGTCCAGCCCGCTGCCGCGGACGATCCGCTCCTGCTCCTCGTGGTCGGCGATCTGCGGCCGCAGCACCAGCGCGAACACCAGCCGCGAGGAGAACGGCAGGAGCGCCCGGGTCTCGCCCACCCCGTAGGACGACTGCACGACCAGCCGCCGCACCCCGTGCCGCTGCATGGCGGCGACCACCGTGGCGGTGCCGCGCGACCGCACGTCCAGCGGCGTCCCCGTGCTGCCGCGCAGCCGCACCCGCACCGCGCTCTCGGCGATGCCCAGGGTCACCACGACGGCGTCCTGACCCCGCACCGCGCGGTCGACGTCGGCGGCCACCGTCGCGTCGCCGTCCACCGCCCGGACGCCGTCCCGCCCGCCGAGCACCTCGCCCGCCCGGCGGGCGAAGGCGGTGACCTCGTGCCCCTCCTCCAGCAGGGCGGCCACCGCCGCCTGCCCCGAACCGCCCGTCGCGCCCACGACCAGGACCTTCATGACCTCGCTCCTTTCTGCGATGCCGGCCGTGCGGCCGGTGCGTCCACCGTCGCCGGGACGCGCGGTCACGGGAACGGCCGCCAGTCCGGAGAACATGACCGATCGTCCGGCCACCCTGGACGAGCGGTCAGCGACCGGCCAGGCTCGGGGCATGACCGCAGCCCCGGCGGCGCCCTGGACCTCCGTCGACCCCCTCGGCGAGGTGCTGGCCGACCTGCGCATCCGCGGGACCTTCTACTGCCGCGCCGAGGGCAGCGCCCCGTGGGGCGTGGAGATGCCGGCCCTGGGCGGGTGCATGAGCTTCCACGTCGTCACCGAGGGCACCTGCCTGCTCGAGGTGGACGGCGAGGTGCACGAGCTGCGCGGCGGTGACCTGGCGCTGGTCCCGCACGGCCGGGGGCACCTGCTGCGCAGCGGCGCCGGCGCACCGATCGCGGGCCGCGCGGACCTGCTGCCGCAGGACTACCTCGGGGAGCACTACTCGGTGCTGCGCGTGGGCGGTGGGGGAGCGCCGTCCCGCCTGGTCTGCGGCGTGGTCGAACCCGAGCGCCCCGGCGTCGCCCACCTGCTGGACCTGCTGCCGCCGGTGCTGCTGGTCCGCGGCGACGCGGCGCGCGGCGGCTGGCTGACCGTGCTGCTGGGGATGATCGCCGACGAGGTGCGGCACGACCGCCCGGGCGCCGAGGCCGTGGTGACCCGGCTGGCCGACGTGGTCGTCGTCCAGGCCGTCCGGGGGTGGCTGGACGGCGGCGGGACCGGGCCCGGCTGGCTGCGCGCGCTGCGGGACCCGCAGGTGGGCCGCGTCGTCGCGATGGTGCACCGCGAGCCCGGCGCCGCGTGGACCCTGGACCGGCTGGCCCGTGAGGCGCGGATGTCGCGCTCGGCCTTCGCCTCCCGGTTCACCGAGCTGGCGGGGGAGCCGGCGCTGCGGTACGTGACCCGGTGGCGGATGCACGTGGCCACGATCGCCCTCGGGCGCGGTGCGCGGGTCAACGAGCTGGCGCGCACGCTCGGCTACGAGTCGGAGGCGGCCTTCTCCCGGGCGTACAAGCGGGTCGTGGGGGTGCCCCCGGTGACGGCGCGGGGCCGACCGGGCTCGCCGGCCGGCCCCGCACCCGAGCTCACGCGCGGGCCTTGAGGTCCTTGCGCAGGATCTTGCCGGCCGCCGACTTCGGCACCGCCTCGATGAACTCGACGAAGCGGACCTTCTTGTGCGGGGCCACCTTCGAGGCCATGTACTCCATGACGGCCTCCTCCGAGAGCTCGGAGCCTGGCGCGCGGACGACGAAGGCCTTGGGCAGCTCCTCGCCGCTCTCCTTGTCGGGGACGCCGATGACCGCGGCGTCGGCGATCTCCGGGTGCCCGATGAGCACGGCCTCCAGCTCGGCCGGCGCCACCTGGTAGCCCTTGTACTTGATCAGCTCCTTGACGCGGTCCACCACGGTGTAGCGGCCCTCGTCGTCGACGACCGCGACGTCGCCGGTGTGCAGCCAGCCGTCGGTGTCGACGGTGTTGCGGGTGGCCTCCTCGTTGTTGAGGTAGCCCTTCATCACCTGCGGCCCGCGGATCCAGAGCTCACCGCTCTGGCCGGGGCCGGCGTCCTCGCCGGTGCCCGGGTCGATCAGCCGGCACTCGGTGTTGGGCACCGCGTAGCCGACCGACCCCTTCGGCACGTCCGTCTTCGCGCCGGGCGGCTCCTGGCCCGGGTCGGGGGTGGTGTGCGACACCGGCGACAGCTCGGTCATCCCGTAGCCCTGGCCGACGGTGACGCCGTCGTCGGCGCCCTTGCGCAGCCGGCTCTGCGCCGCCAGCGCCAGCTGCTCGTCCAGCGGCGCGGCGCCGGACAGGATCGAGGTGAGCGAGGACAGGTCGTACTGGTCGACCACCGGGTGCTTGGCCATGGCCAGCAGGATCGGGGGCGCCACGAACGCCCGGGTGATCTTGTGGTCCTGGATGGTGCGCAGGAAGTCCTCGAGGTCGAAGCGGGGGAGCGTGACGACCGCCCCGCCCCACGCCAGGCCCTGGTTCATCAGCACGGTCAGGCCGTAGATGTGGAAGAACGGCAGGACGGCGATGATCCGCTCGTCCTCGCCGAGGTTGATCAGCGGCCGGCACTGGGCCACGTTCGCCACCAGGTTGCGGTGGGTGAGCATGACGCCCTTGGGCAGGCCGGTCGTGCCGCTGGAGTAGGGCAGCGTGACCAGGTCGTTGGCCGGGTCGATGTCCACCTGGACGCTCGGGGCGTCGGCGCCCAGCAGGTCGAACAGGTTGGCGTGCCCCTCGGCGCCGTCGAGCACGATGATCTCGTCGACCGGCGACTTCTCGGCCGCGGCGGTGGCGCGGTCCATGAACAGCGAGATCGTGATGAGGATCTTGGCGCCGGAGTCCTTCAGCTGGAAGGCGATCTCGTCGGGCGTGTAGAGCGAGTTGATCGGGCTCATCACGCAACCGGCGGCGGCGATCCCGTGGAAGACCACCGGGAACCAGGGCGTGTTGGGGCAGAAGACGGCGACGACGTCGCCCTTCCGCAGCCCGCGGGCGTGCAGGTTCGCGGCCACGCGGTCGACGTACTGGGCGAGCTGGCCGTGGGTGATCACGTCACCCTTGAGGCCGTCGATCAGGGCGGGGGCGTCGGGCCGCTCCTTGCCCGCTGCCAGGACGAACTCGGGAACCGACAGGTTCGGGATCTCGACATCGGGATACGGGCTGGCCAGGGCCACGGTGCTCCTCCTCAGTGCTGGTGTGGCGCCAGTCTCACACCTGACGTGTCGGGCGCCACAAGGGGGTTACCCGCCGGTTCGCCGTCTCAGCGCGGCCAGAGCACCGATTGGGTGCACCGGAACAGCGCGATCGTCTTCCCCGACTCCGCGTTCGTGACGACGGCGTCCCACACCTGCGTCGTCCGGCCGGCGTGGACGTTGGTCGCGGTGCAGGCGATCCGGCCCTCCCGCGCCGTCCCGAGGTGGTTGCTCTTCAGCTCGATGGTGGTGAAGCCGCTGGAGCCCTCGGGGAGGAGGGCGCGGGTGGGCAGCCCGCAGCTGGTGTCGGCCAGGGTCACGACCGTGCCCGCGTGCAGGTAGCCGTTGGGCGCCAGCAGCTCGGGCCGGACGTCGAGGTGCGAGGTCAGCCGGCCGCGCTCGTGGGTGTCGATCACGATGCCGAGGAGCCCGGGGAACGTGCCCGGGAGGAGGGCGTTGAGCTCGTCGGCGGTGAGGAACCCGGTGGCGGCCATGCGGCGAAAGCTATCGCGGCCCGCTCCGGGCCCTCCTGCGCGCGGGCCGGGGGCGGTAGCGTCCGCGCACCGAGCCAGGAGGGCACGCATGGACGACGGAGTGCGCATCCTCAGGGCGGGCGACGGCGAGGCGCTGGGTGACCCGGCCGGTGTGCGCGACAGGTTCATGGTCGACGGCGAGGACGCCGGCGGCCGGTTCGCGCTCGTCCAGCACCTGTTCCCACCCAGAGCCCTGGCCGCGCCCGTGCACCGGCACCACCTGGAGGACGAGTTCACCTACGTCGTCGACGGGCGCATCGGAGCGGTCCTCGGGGAGGTCGAGGTGGTCGCGGAGCCGGGGGACCTCCTGTTCAAGCCCCGCGACCAGTGGCACACCTTCTGGAACGCCGGGAACCAGCCCGCGGCGGTGCTCGAGCTCATCTCGCCGGCGGGACTGGAGGCGTTCTTCCGCCGGCTCGACGCGATGCACGAGTTCCCCGAGCCGCACGAGCTGGCCGCGATGGCCGCGCCGTACCGCTGCGACATCGACCCCGAGCGGACCGTCGCCCTGCTCGAGCGGCACGCCCTCGTGTTCTGACTGGCCTCCTGGGCGTGCTCAGCCCTGGTCGGCGGTCTCCCAGAGCCCCATCACGTTGCCCTCGGGATCGGTGAAGTAGGCGGCGAAGCCCATGTCGCCGACCGGCGTCCTGCCGACGACGGTGGAGCCGCCCAGCTCGCCGATCCGCGCGAGCGTCCGGTCGATGCTGTCGACGTCGACCACCAGGACCGGTCCGCTGTGGGCGGCGTCCGAGCGCGACAGCATGCCGCCGTTGATGAAGCCCTTCTCGGTGGGACCGGAGTCGTCGCTGGGGCCCGACATCACGATCGTGTAGCCCATCTCGGGCATCTCGGCGATCTGCCAGCCGAAGGCGTCCTTGTAGAAGCCGCGTGCCCGGTCACCGTCGTCGAACGGGACCTCGAAGTGCACGACCCGACCGCTCATGGCGGCCTCCTCGGGGGTGGTCCGGATACCGACGCGGCGCAGGCTAGACCCGCCGAGGGGAGCCCGGAAGGCCGTCGGGCGCTGCGGAGCCTCGTCCTCGTCAGGGTGGCATCAGGCGAGGCCGCGGACGGTCCTCGCGGGCGGCCGGTCGCCGCGGATCGAGGCCACCATGTCCAGCGTCTGCCGGGTGGCGCGGACGTCGTGGGCCCGGAAGACCCGCGCGCCGAGCCAGGCGCTGACCGCCGTCGTCGCCAGCGTGCCGGTGAGCCGCTCCTCCAGGGGGACGTCGAGGGTCTCGCCGACGAAGTCCTTGTTCGACAGCGCCACCAGGACCGGCCAGCCCGTGGCGACGAGCTCCTCCAGCCGCCGCGTGGCCTCCAGCGAGTGCCGGGTGTTCTTCCCGAAGTCGTGCCCGGGGTCGACCAGCACGCGGTCGCGCTGCACGCCGGCGGCCACCGCGGCCTCCGCGAGCGCCGTCGTCCGGCCCACGATGTCGGCGACGACGTCGTCGTACTGCACGCGGTGCGGCCGGGTGCGGGGCGGGAGACCGCCGGCGTGCGTGCAGACGATGCCGGCGCCGGCCTCCGCCGCCACCGCGGCGAGCTCGGGGTCGACCCCGCCCCAGGCGTCGTTGACGACGTCGGCCCCCGCGGCGAGCGCCTCGCGGGCGACCTCGGCCCGCCACGTGTCGATCGAGATGGGCAGTGCGGGGTGCGCGGCGCGGATGGCGGCCACCAGGTCGACGGTGCGCCGGATCTCCTCGGCGGCGTCGACCTCGTCGCCGGGAGCGGCCTTCACGCCGCCGACGTCGACCATGTCCGCGCCCTCGGCCACCACCTGGTCCACCCGCGCGACGGCCGCACCCATGGCGTAGGTGGCGCCGCGGTCGTAGAACGAGTCAGGTGTCCGGTTCACGATCGCCATCAGCACGAACGCACCGTCTGGCACATCCAGCGCACCGATCCGGAGCAACCCGTTCCCTCCCCGCCGACGACCGTGTGGTGGAGTCAGCCAACCAGACCGACTCGGAGGGGACAGGGCAGATGGCGCAGACCACCGTCGCGGGCGTCGAGGGCGTGCAGGGCCTGGTCGGGCAGCACCTGGGCCACAGCGACTGGGTGGAGATCACCCAGGAGCAGGTGAACCGGTTCGCCGAGGCCACGGGTGACCACCAGTGGATCCACGTCGACCCCGAGCGCGCGGCGAAGGAGAGCCCGTTCGGCGGCCCGATCGCCCACGGCTACCTGACGCTGTCGCTGATCCCCTCGCTGGTCCCGCAGATCATCGAGATCACCGGCTTCCGCATGGGCGTCAACTACGGCACGGAGAAGGTGCGCTTCCCCTCGCCGGTCCCGGTGGGCGCGCGGGTGCGTGCCGGCGCCACGCTCGAGGCGGCGACACCCTTCGAGGGCGGGATCGCCATGAACCTCGGCGTCACCGTGGAGGTCGAGGGCGGGACGAAGCCGGCGATGGTCGCCACCGTCGTCTACCGCCGCTACCTCTGAGGGGACTTCCTGTACAGGAAGTCCCCTCAGTCGACGATGGCCTGGTTGACCAGCGCGCGCAGGTAGTTGCGGATCGGCAGGGTGCTCGAGGGCAGCAGCTGCGTGTAGAAGCTGACCGTCACGTCCTCGACCGGGTCCACGTAGAACGCCGTGGACGCCGCTCCGCCCCAGCTGTAGTCGCCCACGCTGGAGACGACGCCGTACCGCGCCGGGTCGATCACCATCGAGAAGCCGAGGCCGAAGCCCACCCCGCGCAGCGGCGTCTCCGCGAACAGGGGGCGGCCGAACGTCTCCAGGTCCTGGTTGCCGGGGAGGTGGTTGCGGACCATGTGCGCGATCGTCCGCGGGCCCAGCAGCCGGCCGCCGTCGTAGGAGCCGCCGCGGCGCAGCAGCTCGACGAAGCGCAGGTAGTCCCCGGCCGTCGAGACCAGCCCGCCGCCCCCGGACAGGAACGCCGGCTTCGAGCGGGCCGCCGCGTCGAACGCGGCGTTGAACGTCATCCCGGTCGCCGCCCCGCCGGGCTCGCCGGGGGCGGCGAGGTAGAGCTTCGCGAGCGACTCGGGGTCGTCGTCCGGGCGGAGCCCGAACGAGGTGTCGCGCATGCCCAGCGGCGCGAAGATCCGCTGCTCGAAGAACTCGTCCAGCGGCCGGCCGGAGAGGACCTCCACCAGCCGGCCCAGGACGTCGGTGCTGACGCCGTAGTTCCACTCGCTGCCCGGCTGGAAGACCAGCGGCACCGAGGCCCACTGCCGGCAGACCTCGGCGGAGTCGGCGCCGGGCGGCGTGCCCCACTCGTGCCCCATGGCCCGGTACATCGCATCGACCGGATGGGCGTGGTGGAAGCCGTATGTGAGCCCGGACATGTGGGTCAGCAGGTGCCGCACCCGGATCGGCTCGACCTGCGGGGCGGTCACCGGCTTCATCGCCGACCCGGCCACGTAGACGCGGGTCTCGGCGAACTCGGGCAGCCATCTCGCGATCGGGTCGTTCAGCTCGAACGCGCCCTCCTCGTAGAGCATCATCGCCGCGACCGAGGTGACCGGCTTGGTCATCGAGTAGATGCGCCAGCGGGTGTCCTCCTCCACCGGCAGGCCGTTCTCGACGTCCCGGAGCCCGTGCCGGCCGACGTGCACCAGCCGGCCGTGGCGGGAGACGGTCACCAGGAAGCCGGGCAGCTGCCCGTCGTCGACCCAGCGCGCCAGGCGCCGGTCGATCCGCCCCAGCCGGGCGGGGTCGAGGCCGACCTCGGCGGGGTCGGTGCTGACGGTCAGGTCACTGCCCACGGATACCTCCGGTGCCCACAACGCCGTCCGCCGTCGGGCGGCTCCTGCACCCGCATCCTGACCCACGGCGTTGTGGGCCGGACCACACGGGTCAGGCAGCCGCCCGACGGCGGAGGAGGCAGAGCTCGGCGGGACGCGTCGTCCCGCGCCCGGATCAGACCGGGACGGAGCTGGCGGCCTTCTTGAGGTTCGAGCCGGCGGTCACCTTGACGGTGTTGGCGGCGGGGATGTCGATCGACTCACCGGTCTGCGGGTTGCGGCCGGTCCGCGCCGAGCGCTGCGTGCGCTCGACGGTCAGCAGGCCGGAGACGGCGACCTTCTCGCCGCGGGTGATCGCGTCGACGAGCTCCTCCTGCAGCCCGGCGAGGACCGAGTCCACGGTCGAGGCCGGGACGTCGGCGCGCTTGGCGATGGCGGAGACCAGTTCGGCCTTGTTCATGAGGTTCCTCTCGTGTGTGCGGTGGCGGGTGCCAGGGCTCGGCACGCGGCCGGTTCCAGCCCCCGGCGGGGGTCCCCCGGTGCCCCTGCGCTGAGCGCGGGGCGGGCTCGCCCCCCGGAATTCCGGGAAAGCGGACCCCGGGCACCGTGCCATGCCGGCCCGCGGTCTGGCCACCCAGGGGTCCCCGGAAGGCCTCCAGACGACCCGTGGACCCCATCCGTACCACCTGCGGAAACGCCGACGACCGGGTGCTGGGCACCCGGTCGTCGTCGCATCCCCTTCCACGGGAGGTCTGTCAGATGCTGTGGATGTGGCTCCGGACGGCCGCGACCAGCTCCGGGGTGATGTCGGTGACGCCGTGGTCGGCGGCCGCGTGGCCGGCGACCTGGCTGAAGATGCCGTCCTCGTCGGCGGCCGAGAAGCTGGCGCCGCAGCCGGGGATGACGTCTCCGCAGGCGAAGGTCTTCATTGGGGTGGACTCCTTGTCGTGGGGGTCGTGCGACCGGCCGCGGGGGCGGCCGGGGGTCAGGGCGGTCAGCGGCTCCGCGGGGCGGCCGACGCGAGGTCCTCGATCCGGAGCAGGCCGAGCACGTGGCCCGACGGGTCCGTGCAGAGGACGGGGTCGAAGCGGACGGCGGGCGGCCGGGTCAGGGCCCGCTGCAGGGTCTCGGTGACGTCGGTCGTCGGGTGGACCCGCAGCGACACGGGCGCCTCGTACACCTCGTGCGTCCGCGGGTCGTGCAGCAGCATCGAGCTCGGCTCGCCCTGCGGGCCGAGCAGCACGACCGGCGGGACGACGGGCAGCTCGTCGCCAGGAGCGTGCTGGCGGACCGGCCGGACCAGCCCGGCCACGGAGTCGGTGAGCCGGGCCCGTGCCACCTGCGCGCGCACCAGCTCGGTGACGTCGTCGGCGAGGGGGGCGAAGCCGGGCGTGGGGCGGCCGAGCAGCCAGCCCTGGGCCAGCGGGACGCCGAGCCGGGCGAACGCGGCGAGCTCGGCGGCGGTCTCGATGCCCTCCGCGAGCAGCCACGCGTCGATCCGCCCGGCGAACTCGCCCAGCATCTCGGCCAAGGCCACGCGGACGGGGTCGGTGTCGGCGTCGCTGACCAGCGCGCGGTCGAGCTTCACCACCTGCGGCCGGAGGACGGCGAGCTGCTGGAGACCCGAGTAGCCGCTGCCGGCGTCGTCGAGGGCGATGAGGGCGCCACGGGCGCGCAGCTCCTGGGTCTGGCGGCGCAGCGCGGCCAGGTCGTGCACGGGGGTGTGCTCGGTCAGCTCGACGACGACCCGGTGCAGGTCGGGACGGGTGGCGAGGGCGTCCTGCACGGGCGCGGAGCCGAGGATGTGCGGGCTGACGTTGACGGTCAGGAAGGTGTCCGGCGGCAGGGAGGGCACCGCGGCCAGCGCCTTGTGGATCGCCAGCGCCTCCAGCTCGGCGGCGACGCCTGCCTCGGCGGCCGCGGCGAACCAGACGTCGGGCCCGGCGGCACCCGGGAACCGCGCCAGCGCCTCGTAGCCGGCGATCGTGGCACCGGCGAGGTCGACGATCGGCTGGAAGACCAGCGTCAGGTCGTCGGGGTCGGCGAGCAGCGGACGGCAGTCCGGGAGGCGCGCCGTGCGCGTGCCGAGCATGTCGTCGTATCGGCCCCGAGCGCGTGCTCCTTGACCTCGGGTGTCGCCGGTCACCCGCAGGAGGGAGATCATGGTCGCGCAATCCGTGCCCGGGCACGGGGCGGCCGCCGTGACAGCATTACCCTCGATCAGCGCCCGACCGGTCGCGCAGGGACGCAGGAGCGAGGGGGTCGCCCGGCAATGCCCGACGCACCCGTTCGCCCCGATGCGGATCCGTTGCGCGATCCGCACCGCATCGCGGCGGCCCGCCGGCTGCTGGCGGAGGTGTCCGGCCCGGCTGCCTACGACCGGTTGTCGGCGCTGGCCGCCCGGCTGGCCGGCGCCGGCCACGCCAAGGTCACCATCTTCACCGACCAGGACACCGTCGTCGGCGGCTGGGGCCTGCCCCCGGGGGTGATCGGCGGGCCCGCCCTGCTGACCGGCGCGCTGTCGGCGATCACCGTGCGCCAGCGCACGCCGCTGCGGATCGACTCCGCGGCCGCCGACGAGCGCGTCGCCGGGCTGCCGGCGGTCACCTCGGGCCAGGTCGGCGCCTACCTCGGTGCGCCGCTCGTGGCGGAGTCCGGTCACGTCATCGGCGTCCTCGCGGTCTACGACGCCGAGCCCCAGACCTGGTCCGACGACGCCACGCGCCTGCTCGACGAGCTGGGCGCCTCGGTGGTGGCCGAACTGGAGCTGGCCGCCGCCCGGACCGCGATCGGGACGTCCCTCGCCCGCCTCGACGTGGCCCTCGAGGCCAGCTCGGTGGGCACGTGGGAGGTCGACCTGGTCCGGAACGTCATGGACTGGGACGAGCGGTGCGCCGCGATCTTCGGCTACGAGGGCGCGGTCAACCTGCCGATGGACCGGCTGTTCGCCGAGCACGTGCACCCCGACGACCTCGAGGCGGCGCAGGCGGCGATGCAGGCCGCCATCGACGCCCGCGCCCAGTACACGGTGGAGCTCCGGGTCGTCCGGGCCGGCGACGGCGGCATCCGCTGGACCGTCTCGCGCGGTCGCGTGCTGGCCGACCCCGACGGCGTGCCGACGCGCATCCTCGGCACGGTCCTCGACGTGACCGACGCCCGGCAGGAGTCGGCGTCGCGGCTGGCGGCCATCCAGCGCGCGGCCGCGATCGCGGAGGTCGCCGCGCAGGCCGCGAACGCGACCGGCATCGCCGAGCTCGCCGACATCACGCTGCGCGGGGCCGAGGTGCTCGGCGCGGAGTCCGGCGGGGTCGCGGTGTTCGACCCGGACGACGGCGTGCTCAAGGTCTACCTGGGGCACCGGCTGATCGAGACGGTCGAGGCCGAGCTGCACGAGCCGATCCCCGTCGGCGGCGTCGCTGTCGAGCTCGACGACGCGCTGCCCACGCAGTACACCGCCCGCACCGGCGAACGGATCCTGCTCGCCTCGGCCGCGGAGGGCGCGGCGCGCTTCCCGGCGATGGCGCAGGTCACCGAGGTGCTGGGGATCCGCTCCCTGGCCTCCCTGCCGCTCGTCGTCGAGGGGCGGGTGCTCGGCAGCTTCGTCGCGACCTGGGCGACCGACCACGAGTTCACCGACGAGGACCTCGAGCTGCTCGACGGCCTCACCGCCCAGATCGCGCTGAGCGTCTCCCGGCTGCAGGCCGACGCCCAGCGCGCGGCCGCCGTCGCCGCCATGGTCGAGGCCAACCGCCAGGTCCAGCTGCTCGCCGACGCCGGGCGGGTCCTCTCCGGCACCCTGGAGATCACCCAGCAGATCGAGCAGCTCGCCGAGCTGGTCGTGCCGACGCTCAGCGACTGGTGCTGGATCCTGGTCACGGACGAGCAGGGGCGCCTGAACGGCATGGCCTCGGCGCACGCCGACCCGGCCCGCCGCGAGGAGCTGGACGCCTACGTGCGGTCCATGGTCGCGGTGATGACGGAGGAATCCGCCGCCCGCGTCGTCGCCGCGACCGGCCGGCCCATGGTCATGCCCGACATCGACCCCGCCCACCTGGCGCGCGCGCTGCCCGACGGCGAGGTCCGCGCGGCGCTGGACCGGCTCGGGGTCGGGTCGGCCGTGATCGTCCCGCTGTCCGCCCGGGGGCAGTCGCTCGGCGTCCTGGGCCTGTTCAACGCGCGGGGCCGGGAGCCGCTGACCGCCGCGGAGGTGGACACCGCCGTCGAGATCGGTCTGCGGGCCGGCCTGTCGCTGCAGCACGCCCGCCTGTTCGGGCAGCAGCGCGCGCTCGCCGACGCGCTGCAGCGCAGCATGCTGACCGAGCCTCCCGTGATCGAGGGGGTCGAGGTCGTCGTCCGCTACGTGCCCGCCGCCGAGGGCGCGGAGATCGGGGGCGACTGGTACGACGCCTTCCTCGACCGCGGCGGCCAGCCGGTGCTCGCCATCGGCGACGTCGTCGGTCACGACACCCGGGCCGCCGCGGCCATGGGCCAGGTGCGCGGCCTGCTGCGCGGGATCAGCTTCTCCAGCGGCGGCTCACCGGCCGAGGTGCTCCGCCGCGTCGACCGCGCCGTCGACGGGCTCGCCCTCGACACGATGGCCACCGCGATGGTCGCCCGTCTCGAGCGGGACGACGACGGTGACGGGATGCTCCTGCGCTGGGCGAACGCCGGTCACCCGCCGGCCATGCTCATCAGCCCGGCCGGGGAGGTCACCGTGCTCGACCCGAAGCCGGCCGACCTGCTGCTGGGCGTCTCCCCGGAGACCGCCCGGGAGGACCACATCGAGGTGCTGGAGCCGGGGACGACGCTGCTGCTCTACACCGACGGGCTGGTCGAGCGGCGCGACCGCGACATCGACGCCGGCACCGAGGCCCTGGTGGCCGAGCTGGGCCGGGCGGCCGCTCTCCCGCTCGACGAGCTGTGCGACCGCACGCTGGCCAGCCTGGTGCTGCGCGACGCCGAGGACGACGTCGCGGTGCTCGCCGTCCGGCTGGCCCCGCGCCACTGACCCGTCAGGACCCCCGGCGACGGCGACCGAGCCGGTTCCGGGCGTGCAACGGCAGGTCGACGGCGACCGGCGCCTGCCAGCCGCGCCACACCGAGAGCACCCGCAGCGCCGCGACCAGCACGATGACGGCGGCGGCCACGGGCAGCGGGTCCAGCTCCAGGGGGCCGGCGAGCACGGCCAGGACCGAGGCGCCGATCATCGCCGCGACGGCGTTGTAGGGCCCCGGCTCGACGATGTCGGCGCGCTGGGCGAGCAGCATGTCGCGGATCACCGCGCCGCCGACCGCCGTCGCCGTCCCGATGAAGACGACCGACGCGCTCGGGAGCCCGGCGAGCTGCGCCTTCTGGGCCCCGATGACGGTGAAGAAGCCCAGGGTGACGGCGTCGAGGACCACGAGCAGGCCGGTGAGGCGGGAGAGCCAGCCGGAGAAGAAGAACGTCACCGCGGCGGTGATCGACACCGTCGGCAGGTAGGCCGGGTTGGTCATCGCGACGGGCGGCCCCTCCGCCAGGAGCACGTCGCGGATCAGCCCGCCGCCGAGCCCACCGGTCACGGCGAGCAGCAGGACGCCCGAGACGGCGAAGCCCTCGCGCGCCGCGAGCAGCCCTCCGGTCAGCGCCCCGATGACGATGGCGGCCAGGTCGACGGCGGCCGGGACCCGCAGTGCCTCGGCCGCAGCCACGATCTCCACGAGGGTCCATTGTCCGTGGGCCGGCCGAGGTGCCGGCAGCGGACCCGCCGCACAGTCGTGGGGGGGGGGGGGGGGGGGGGGGGGGGGGGGGGGGGGGGGGGGGGGGGGGGGGGGGGGGGGGGGGGGGGGGGGGGGGGGGGGGGGGGGGGGGGGGGGGGGGGGGGGGGGGGGGGGGGGGGGGGGG
>NZ_JBJGZL010000013.1:0-113768 GCF_054050495.1 Blastococcus sp. SYSU D00922 | reverse complement strand
GCCGGGGGTGGCGGGCTGGCGGCGCGCCGTCGCCGCGCTCCGCCGCGCCGGCCCCCCCCCCCCCCCCCCCCCCCCCCCCCCCCCCCCCCCCCCCCCCCCCCCCCCCCCCCCCCCCCCCCCCCCCGCTCAGCTCCCGAAGACGCGGCGCTCCCGCCGCCGGAACGGCGGAACCAGGATGGCCAGCAGCAGGCGCAGCATGACGCCGCCCTCCCTCACCAGGGCGGCATGCTCGGCCGGGGTGACGACGGCGACGACGCGCGGCGCCTCGAACGAGAGCTTCGCGCGCTTGCGGATCTCGCCCTCGACGGCGTTCCAGTCCTTGACGCTCACGTACTCCTCGATGGCGGGGAGCACGGAGGCCTCCTCGTCGGCGATGTGCTCGTCGAGGGTGTCGCGGAGCTCGGCGAGGTCGACGGCCAGCGCGGTGGCGGTGTCCTCGTCGGCGGGGCGGGCGGCAAAGGCCCGGGCGCCGGTGCGGATGCGGTCGAGCAGCGGGTCGAGCGCGGCGTGGTCGTCGGAGAGCTCGGCCAGGTCGACGTGCGACCCGGCGGAGGCGGCGAGGACCGGCCACAGGACGTCGTCCTCGGCGGAGTGGTGGTGGTGGATCGAGTCGCAGAAGTCGCCGACGTACTCGGCGACGGCGGCCGCGCGAGGCTGCTTCACCGGGGTGGCGGCCAGCTGCTGGAGCAGGGTGGTCAGGCGGTGGCAGTCCTTGAGCATCGCGCGGTGGGCCAGGCGCATGCCGAGGGTGTCGGGCTTCGGGTCGCCGGTCTGTCGGGGCGTGACGGTGGTCATCGGGGGTTCCTCTCTGGTCGTTCGGGGTCGACGCCGACCCTGGCCCCGCGCTCTTGCCGGTCACTTGTCGTGCGGCGACAAGAGGCTCTTAAGAGCGGTTTGCGAACGTCCTCGCCGAACCGGTCGCCCGACCGGACCGACTCACCCAGAGGACGAGATGACCACCCTCAGCTCCCCCGCTCCCACCACCGCGCCGGCCACCCCGGTGCGCGACCTCCGCCCGTCCGCGAACGTCCGCGGCCTGACCCTCGTCGCCGGCGGCGCACTGTTCGCCGTCGGCAACCTGCTGCACCCGCTCACGCACGACGACCACGCTCACGAGGCGTCGACCTGGGTCGTGGCGCACGTCGTCTTCGCGATCGGCGCGCTGCTGATCGCGGCCGGCATGACCGTGCTGACCCGCCGCTTCGCCGCCTCCCGGACCGGCCTCGTCGGGCTCGGCATCACCTGGCTCGGCATGGTGCTGATCCCCGGCGGTGCGCTGATGGAGGCGTTCGTGCGGCCGTTGATGGACCACCACGGGTTCGCCGCGATCGAGGAGGCGACGATCGTCTTCACGATGGTCGCGGGGACGTCGAACCTGGTCGGCCCGGCGCTGATCACGATCGCCGCGATCCGGAACCGGCTGCTGCCGCTGTGGGCGGCGTTGTCGATCAGCGGCATCACGGTCGGGGCGCTGCTCTTCCCGGTGCTGCCGAAGGAGGGCTACGGCATCATCCCCGGCACCGTGCTCTTCGGTCTCGGCATCGCCGTCGCAGGCTGGCTGTCGCGCACGGAGTGAGCGTGGCGCGAGGGCCCGGCACCGTGGGCGCCGGGCCCTCGCTCGTGCCGCGCCCTCCGGCACCGAGGGGACGCGGAACCGTAGGGTCCCGGCGTGCCGTGCGCCCCTCTCGCTCCCGTCAATCCGTGACCGACACCGCCGAGCCGCGGCCGGCTCTGCGACACACGCTCGTCCTGCCCGCCGAGTCAGATCGCTCGGAGCCGGCGGGCAGGGTGACCGTCCCGGACGGCTGGGTTCTCCGCGCCGCTCCCCTCCTGGAGGTGGCCGATGTCGGCGAGCACCTGCTCGTAGCGGTGGGGCAGACCCAGGTGCGGGTGCACGGCAACGGCGACGCCGATCTGGTGGTCGTCGTCCGGGCGCTGTGGCAGGCGACGGCGCGGAGCATGCCGCGGCGCCAGGGCGAGATGGGCTTCCGCGCGGCAGTCGACTGGACGCCCGTCTCGGACCATTCCGGGATCGCCGGCGTCGTCGACGGCCTGGTCGCCCGTCTACCGGGGATCGCCGGCGAGGGCGCCGACGCGACGGCGACGCAGCTGGCCAAGGCACTGGCCGAGACCTCGCGCAACGCGGTCAGCGCGCTCCGCCGGCTGCGCTACTCGATGGAGCGCCGACTGGCCGCCGAGATCCGTGACGGTACGAAGTCCGTCGAATCGGCGCTCGCCGACATCCTGGAGCTGTCCACTGCGGCGGGACGGGCCCGCGACGAGGCGCGCGCAGCGAGGCGTGAAGGTCTGTGGTCGTGGCGCAGCGACGACGCGGCCTACCAGGCGCAGCGACGCTTGCTCGACCCCAGCTTGCCCGAGCGGACGACCGACGTGGAGGGCCGCTCGCGGCCGTGGTTCCTGACGCTGGATGCCGGCGTCCGCCAGTGCGTGCAGATGGACGACCAGCTCGCCGAGGAGACCGCGGTGCTTCACGGGCTCCTGACGGCGGCGTCCACGATCGCGGTCACCCGTGACGCCCGGGCGCAGGAGAACCTCACGCTCATCGCCGCGGTCGGCGGAATCCTGCTCGGCCTGCCCGGCCTGGTCCTCGCCCTCTACGGGGCGAGCACGGTGCTGCCGCTCAGCGGAAAGAACTCCAAGTTCGTCGTCCCGCTCATCGTCGCCGGCGGTCTGGCCATCGTCATCGCTGCGTTGCTGCCCGGGCACGGTCGCGTACGCGCGAAGCGGATCTTCGGAACGGTCCTCTCAGTGGTCGTGACGACGCTGCTGCTGATGTGGGCAGGCGGCCTCGTGCCGCCGTCCTGACCACGCGGGTCAGGGCGTGAGAACCCGGACGGGGTTGCCGGCTAGCCAGGCGGCGACGTCCTCGACCGCCTCGCGGTAGAAGACCTCGTAGGTGTCGCGGGTGACGTAGCCGAGGTGCGGGGTGAGCACGGTGCGCGGCGCCGTCCGGAGCGGGTGGTCCCTCGGCAACGGCTCCTGGTCGAAGACGTCGAGCCCGGCGCCGCCGATCTTCTTGCCGTGGAGCGCGTCGAGCAGGGCTTGCTGGTCGACGATCGGTCCGCGGCTGGTGTTGACCAGGATCGCGGTCGGCTTCATGCGGCCGAGGTCCTCGGCGCCGATGAGCCCGCGGGTGCGCTTGGACAGCAGCGTGTGGATCGTGACGACGTCCGAGGTGCTGAACAGCTCGTCCTTGTCGACGCGGCGGACGCCTGACTCGGCCGCGCGCTCGTCGGTGAGGTTCTGGCTCCAGGCGACGACGTCCATGCCGAACGCCTGGCCGATGCGGGAGATCTGGGTGCCCAGGCGACCGAGGCCGACGATGCCGAGCCGGGCGCCGTGCAGGTCCATGCCGATGGTCTGCTGCCAGCCGCCGGCGCGGACGGCGTCGTGCTCCTGCGGGATGTGCCGGGCGACGGCGAGGATGAGGCCCCAGGTGAGCTCGGCCGTGCCGGTGCCGAGGATCGCGGTACCGCAGACGGTGACGCCGCGCTCGGTGGCCGCCTCGACGTCGATCGACTTGTTGCGCATGCCGGTGGTCACCAGCAGGTTGAGGTTGGGCAGCCGCTCGAGCAGCGAGCGCCGGAAGTCGGTGCGCTCGCGCATGGCGATGACGACGTCGAAGGGTGCGAGGCGGGCGGCCGCGGCGTCCTCGTCGCCGACGTGGTCGTGGAACTCGACGACCTCGATGTCACCCGGCACTTGCGACCAGTCGCAGTAGCGGGCGGCGACGGACTGGTAGTCGTCGAGGACGGCGATCCGATGCATGCGTGTGGGTCTACCTGGGCGGACCTGCACATGACAACGGCCCCCACCCGCGAGTGCGGGCAGGGGCCGTGACGTCGTGCGAGGGATCAGTAGCCGCGGGAGCGGCCGCTGCCACCCTTCTGCTTCGCCTGGAAGTCGGAGATCATCTTCTTAATCTTCGCCTGGTTCTGCGGCTTGCGGGCCTCCTGGATGACCTTCGCCGCGACGCCGGACGCGATGAGCTTTCGGATCATGCCTGCCATGAGTGGCCTCCTTCGGGTTGCTTGCACTCTGCTTGCCCGAACGAACGGCACCCCAACCGCGCTCCCGCCCGATCAGGCGATCTGTCGTGAATGGGGCGCGCTACCCGTAACGTCCGGTCACATGGCCGATCGAGAGTTCCGGACGGTGCTGGAGGGCGGCTCCTTCTTCGAGGGCCCGCGGTGGCACGAGGGCACGTGGTGGGCGTCGGACTTCTACCGGCACACCGTCAGCCGGGTGAACCCGGAAGGCGGCGAGACCGTCGTCCTCGAGGTGGAGAACCAGCCGTCGGGACTCGGCTGGCTCCCGAACGGCGACCTGCTCGTCGTCTCGATGAAGGACCAGCGCCTGCTCCGCCTCAGCGACGGTGAGGTGACCACCCACGCCGACCTCTCGGGCGTCTGCGGCGGCCACGTCAACGACATGGTCGTGGACGGGCAGGGCCGGGCGTTCGTGGGCGACTTCGGCTTCGACCTGATGGGCGGCGGCGCGCCGACGTCGGCCTCGTTGAAGCGGGTCGACCCCGACGGCACCGTCACCGTCGTCGCCGACGGCCTGCGGTTCCCGAACGGCTCGGTCATCACCCCGGACGGCGGCACGCTGATCGTCGGCGAGACGTGGGGCAACCGCTTCTCCGCCTTCGACATCACCGCCGACGGCTCGCTGACCAACCGGCGGGTGTGGGCGGAGTTCGGGCCCGTGCCCGAGGGCGGCTCGGTCGAGGAGCTGATGGGGCAGGTCGTCATCGCACCGGACGGCTGCACGCTGGACGCCGAGGGGCACGTCTGGGTGGCCGACGGCTTCGGGTCGCGCGCGATCCGCGTCGCGCCCGGCGGCGCGATCGTCGACGAGGTCGCCGGTCCGGACGGCATGGGCGTCTACGCCTGCGCGCTCGGTGGGGACGACGGCCGCGAGCTGCTCCTGTGCTGCGCACCCGACTTCTACGAGCACACGCGGGCGCCGGCCCGCGAGGCCGTTCTCGTCAGCACGCGGGTCGACGTCCCGCACGCCGGCCTGCCCTGACGGGTCAGACCGCCACCTCGGAGCGGTCCAGCGCCCGGAACGCCCCGTAGACGAGGAACGCCGGCCAGACCATCGACTTCAGCACCGCCAGGGCCTTCTCCTGCGGGGTGTTGGCGTGCTGCCAGTGCCACACCACCGCGCCGACGAAGCCGAGCCCGTAGACCGGGCTGCCCCCGCCGCCCTGGCCGGGACCGCCCTTGCGCCCGCTCTTGTTCGCGCCCTTCTCGCCCATCGCGCCGCCTCCCTCGTTCTCGGGATCCCCCGCGCCGATGAGCCCCGAGGCTAGGGACGCCGGTGCCGGCCGACCAGGGGTCGCGCGCTCAGACCGCGAGCAGCCGGTGCACGTACTGGATGGCGATCGAGCCCTCCCCCACCGCTGACGCCACGCGCTTGACCGACCCGTGCCGGACGTCGCCGGCCGCGAGCACCCCCGGGACGCTCGTCTCCAGCGGCATCGGACGCCGGCCGAGCGCCTGCAGGGCGGCGTCGCTGAGTTCCGACCCGGTGACGACGAAGCCGGCCTCGTCCCGCTCGATCGACGGCGGCAGCCACGCGGTGTGCGGCTGCGCGCCGATCATCAGGAACAGCGCGTAGGCGCCGACCGTCTCCTGCTCGCCGGTCGCCCGATCGCGCAGCACCAGGTGGTCGAGCCAGCCGTCGCCGCCGCCGTCCACCACCTCGGTGCCGGTCCGGACGTCGATGTTCGAGGCCTCCTCCACCTGCCGGACCAGGTAGTGCGACATCCCCGCCTCGAGCGTCTCCGCGCGCACCACGAGGGTGACCCGCTTCGCGAAGTGGGCGAGGTGGATGGCGGCCTGCCCGGCGGAGTTGGCCCCGCCGACGATGACGACCTCCTCGTCGGCCACCAGCGGCGCCTCCGACGCGGCCGCGCCGTAGAAGACGCCGGCCCCGTTGAGCGCCTCGAGCGACTGGACGCCGAGCCGGCGGTAGCGGGCGCCGGTCGCGAGGACGACGGCGCGGGCCCGCACGAAGCCGCCGGTGTGCAGGCTGACCTCGATGCCGTCGTCGCCGGGGACGAGGTCGGTGACCGTCTGCATGAACGCGAAGCGGGCACCGAAGACCCACGCCTGCTGGTAGGCGCGGCGGGCCAGCTCGGCGCCGGTGACGCCGCGCGGGAAGCCGAGGTAGTTGCGGATCGAGGAGCTGGACGTCGCCTGCCCGCCGATGCTGCCCGAGTCGACGACCAGCGTCCGCAGCCCCTCGCTCGCGCCGTACACACCGGCGGAGAGCCCAGCCGGGCCGCAGCCGACGATCACCAGGTCGTAGCGCTCGCCCGACGAGTCGACGGGTGCTCCGGCGAAGCGGGCGATGTCGGCGTCGGTGGGGTCCTCCATGACGTGGCCGGTCGGCATCACCAGCATCGGGAACTTCCGCTCGCCGACGTCGGCGAGGATGGCCCGCCCCTCCTCCGACTGGGCCAGGCAGAAGCGGTGCGGCATGGCGCAGCGGCCGAGCACCTCGCGCAGCTCGTACGACCGGCCCGACCACGTCTCGCCGACGACGTCGATGGTGTGCGGGGCGCGGCGCCGGTTCTCGGCCCAGGCGAGCAGGAACGACGACATCGCCTGGTGGAACTGCTCGTCCGGTGGGGGCGCGGGCCGCACCACGTAGTGGTCGATGCGCCCGCGGGCGATCGCCTCGAAGAGGGCGTCGCCGGTGTCCGGGTCGCCGAGGTGGCCCCAGTCGATGAGCAGGGCGCGCTCGGCGTGCGGGAAGAGGCGGCCGACCTCGCCGAGGAAGTCGCTCCCCGGGCCGCCGTCGAGCTCCTCGCCGGCGAGGACCAGGGCGACCTCCTCGCCGGCGGCGGTCAGGTCGTCGAAGGTGCTGCGGGCCTCGGCCGTGCTCGGCAGGATGCAGACCCGGTAGTCGGGGGTGTAGCGGGTGCGCAGCTCACGTTCGACGGCGGCGAGCAGGTCGGGGTGGTCGTCGACGGCGACGATCAGCGGGGCGTTCATGGCAGCTCCGGGCATCGGTCGGCCCCGTTGGCCGGCGATCCTAGGAACCGGGTCACGGCCGTCGCCAGGGTTCCGTGCGCGACCGCCGGTGCGGTGCCGGAGCGGCGCGTCGGGTAGGCCTGTACCTGTGACCGCCGCTCCGCCCGTCCTGCTGCTCGACGTCGACGGCGTCCTGAACGCCGTCCGGCGCGACCTGCCCGAGGGATGGCGGCGCGGGACCTTCAACGGCTACGTGCTGTCGTGGGACCCGACCGTCGTCGCCCGGCTGCGCGCGTGGCACGAAGCGGGCCGGGTGGAGCTGCAGTGGCTGACGACGTGGACGCGGCTGGCCGACGAGCTGCTGGCCGAATCGATGGGTCTCCCCCGCGGCCTGCGCACCCACGACCGGGACGACGTCCTGCCCACCGGCTTCGGCGGGGAGCGGCGCGGCATCTCCGGCTGGTGGAAGCTGGCCGCCGCGCGGGCGGTCGCCGAGGCAGAGCCGCGACGGCGGATCGTGTGGATCGACGACGACCTCGCCGACCAGGCCGAGGACACCACCGAGTGGCTGGCTGCCCACGGCCACGTGCTCGTGGTGGCGCCGGACTTCGGCACCGGCCTGACCCACGCCGAGCTGGACCGGGTGGAGGCCTGGCTGGCCGCTGATTCCTGAGGGCTCACAGGTACCGGCTCTAGCCTGGGCTGTCCGACACCGACCACGGGAGCACGCGCCGCATGGCCTCCTTCGAGCCGGACGACCGGACGACCCGCCGGTTCCGCCGCCGGCCCACCGAGCCGCAGCCGCGGTACGACGCCGAGCCGCCCCGCCGTCCCCGGTTCGACCGGCCGCCGCCCGCGGCGAACGACTGGTACGGCGCCCCGCCCGAAGCTGTTGGCCCGCCGCCGCAGTACCAGCCCTGGGCGCCGGCGCCGCCCCGCGGCCCGTTCCCGCCGCCTCCGCCGGAGTACCCCGACCCGCGCGGCCGGCGCGGCCTTCGGCGTCGCCGCGACCGGGCCGGCCGTCGTCCTCGCCGCCGGCTGCTCGGCCGGATCGTGCGCGTGTTGGCCGCGCTGTTCATCGTCCAGGCGCTGCTGGTGCTGTCGCTGCGCTGGATCGATCCGCCCACGACGGCGTTCATGGCGGCCAACCCGGAGGGCTCGATCCAGCAGTCGGTGCCGGTCGAGCACGTGTCGCGGAACTTCCTGGCCGCGGTGATCGCGCACGAGGACGCGCAGCTGCCCTACCGCGCCGGCGCCTTCGACTGGCACGTCATGTGGGCGCGGGCGATCGCGCACGTCTCCGGCGAGGAGGACGCGTCGGGCTCGACGATCCCGCAGCAGGTGGCGAAGAACCTGTTCCTCAACCAGGAGCTCAGCGCCTGGCGCAAGGCGGTCGAGGCGGGGATCTCGATGGAGATGGCGCTGCTGATCGACGACCGCCGGATGCTCGAGCTCTACGTCAACTACGCGCAGTTCGGTCCGACGATCTACGGCGTCTGCGCGGCCGGCTGGTACTACTTCGACTCCCCGCCGGGCGAGCTGTCGGCCGCGGAGGCGGTGCAGCTGGTCGGGCTGCTCCCCTCCCCCGGGCACGTCCAGCGGGCGCCCGGCGGCGGCATGGACTTCGAGGTGGACGACGGCATGGGCTGGCTGTCGCGCTCGCACGTGATCAACGCGCAGAACCGCGTCCCCGCGCACCTCGAGCGGCTCGGCTTCCAGCCGGTCGAGGACGTCGGCATCGAAGGGCTCGCCTCCGACCAGCCGCCTTCGGACGACGACTGCACGACGCGTCCGGACGAGGTCGCCCAGCTGATCTCCGCGGAGGGCACGGGCTGACGCCTGGCAGTGTGGCGCGCATGCATCGCTCGCACCGGGTGGCCGGCGCTCTGGTTGGCTCGGCCGTCGGCGACGCGCTCGGTGCGCCGTTCGAGTTCGGTCCCGCTGGTGCCTTCTCCGCCCGCTTCCCGGTGCCGGCGCGCGGTGCGCGGACCGAGATGTGCGGCGGCAGGTCGCTCGGTTGGGCGCCGGGCGAGTTCACCGACGACACCCAGATGGCGCTGCTCGCGGCGGAGTCGCTGCTGGAGAACGACGGCCTGGACGAGGCGGACCTCTTCGGCCGGTTCCTGCGGTGGGCCGAGGCGGAGCCGCCGGACATCGGCGACCAGACCCGGGCGGTGCTGCGGTCCGGCCGGCCGTGGGACGTCGCCGCGGCCGAGCACTTCGCGGCGACCGGGCGGGCGGCGGGTAACGGCTCGCTGATGCGCGCGACGCCGGCCGCGATCTGGTTCTCCCGGTTCGGGACGTCGGCGACGGTGGACGCCGCCCGGCGCATCTCGGCGCTGACCCACGGCGACCCGGCGACCGGCGAGGGTTGCGCGATCTTCGCCGAGCTGATGCGGGTGGCGCTGGAGGGCGGCGACCCGCTGGAGGCTGTTCCCTCGGCCCTGGCGCTGGTGGCTCACGAGCACCGGGAGCGGTGGGCGGCGGTGCTGGCGCCGTCGTGGACGCCGGCGGACGCGACGGAGTCGAACGGCGCGGTGTGGCCGACGCTCGGCTCGGCGGTGTGGGCACTGAGGAACGGGCGCGACTTCACCGAGGTGCTGCGACTGGTCGTCGACCTGGGCGGGGACACGGACACGGTGGCGTGCGTGGCCGGCGGGCTGGCGGGTGCGGTGTTCGGGATGGGCGGCATCCCGATGCGCTGGTCGTCAGCGGTGCACGGGCGGGTGCCGGGGTTCGGCGACCGGCGGTGGGGTCTGGCGGACTTGCAGGAGCTGGCGGCCGCGCTCGACGGCAAGCCGCTGGTGCACTACTCCCCCGGCGTGATCCCGCGGATCGGCCCGACCGAGGTGCTGCCGGGGATTTGGGCCGGCAACCTCGACGGGGCGCGGTTCAGCGACGAGGACTTCGCGGTCATCTCGCTGTGCCGGCTGGGAGATCCGTTCCCGCACGAGGTGCACCGGATGGCTTACGTGGCGGACAACGAGTGGAACCACGACCTGGACGCCGTGCTGGCCGACGTCCTTGACGACCTGACCGCGCTACGGGCAGAGGGGCACCAGGTGCTGGTGCACTGCCACGGCGGTGCGTCGCGCACGGGGCTCGTGCTGCGCGGCTGGCTGGTGCGCGAGAAGAGGATGTCGGTCAAGGAGGCGACCGCGCACGTCGCCGAGCGCTGGCCGCACCTCGGGCTGTGGAACGCTAGCTTCACCGCCGCCCTCGAGCGGCTGCGTCCCGCTGGGAGCTGACGCGCGTCAGCGCGCGTCGTCGTCCCAGCGCTGCGCGGCCGCCGACGGCTTAGGCCGCTGCTGACGGAAGCCGGCGTCGAAGCGCTGGGTGACCTCCAGCTCGCCGGTGTCGGGAGCGGCGTGCCGGCCGATCCGGGGCATCGCGAACTCGGCGGTCTCATCGGTGAAGTGCTTGGCCACGGACCGACAGTACGAAGCGGAACGGCTTCGGTGCGGCACCTGCGCGAGGCGTCCCGGACGGCTGGGACCGGAGGGACTCCTGTGGTCGATTTGTCGACTTCTCGTCTTACCTTCGAGGCCATCAGCCGAACCGCAGGAGGACGGACCTCAAGTCGGAGGCGAGAGACGACTGCGGGATCCGGAAAGCAGAATGGGCGGCCGGCGCGCGCTCGTGGCACACACCGACCGCCCATCCCCATCGCTTGGAATGGGGCTAGGGGCAGCCCTCGCCGCGCTTCACGGCGCCGAAGTCGATCTGACCTTCGACATCCCCGGTGACGCGCTGGCCCGCGGGAACGTTCTGGTCGCAGACGATCCAATTGGAGTCGAGCATCTGGTTCCGGCTCCCCACCAGGTCGTGCGAGATGCTGACCCACACGCCGTTTGCCTGCAGCAGATCCTGCGCGGACTGCAGGTCCATGCCGACGAAGTCCGGCATGGCGAAGTCGACGATCGGCGTCGCGGGCGTAGTGGCTGCCGGGGGTGCGACCGCCTCCGGCGTGGGGGCTACGGCAGCCGGTGTCTCGGGCGCCGCGGGAACCGTCTCGGTGACGGTCGCCGTTGCCGGGGCGGAGGTCGACGTCTCCTCCGAGCCTCCGCCGACTGCCGAGCCGATCGCCCCGACGACGAACAGCCCAGCGACGACCATGAACCGCGGCCGCTTGTAGAGCGGCTGGGTCGCCTGAGGAGCAGCCGGCGTGACCCCGTACTGGGGCTGTGCATAGCCAGGGGCGGTCGGAGGCGGACCATACGGCGGCTGGCCGGGAACGGAAGGACCCTGTGGCGGGGGGCCGTAGGGCGGTTGGGTCATGTGCATCCCCGTCTTCTGACTGCTCCGGACATTCGTCGGAGGGACTTCTGGCATGACGGTCGTCATGGCAACCGCGGGACTGTGACACGGCGGACGCACCTGTTCCGGTTTTCGAGGAGCATCGAGAAACGGCGTCGTCCCACCCGCCGCACTCGTACTCCGGGGCACCACACCGGAGCCGCTCCCATGGGGCATGGTGGGCGACCGTGTCACTGAACGAGGTTGCCGCGCGCCAAGCTCTGGAGAGGTTGTCGTCACTCCGGCAGCACCAGCGGGACGGTCGGCGATCACCGCACAATCCACTACTCGTCCTCCTCGCACTGGGGCGCTTGGCGGCGAACGGAACGAGCGCCCTCACGTGGGCAGAGGCGGAAGAGCAGCTCGCCGACCTCCTGCAGGAGTTCGGCCCGCCCTCCACGGCTGGCCGCGCGCAGAGCGCCGCCTACCCCTTCACGCGGCTCCGCTCCGACGAGGTCTGGACCTTGGACCACGACGTCCCGATGGACAACGTGGGACCGCTCCGGCGCGGGGTGACCGGACGGCTCGAGGCATCGCCGGAGGCGGCTCTCAAGGACCGACCAGAACTGCTCGACGAGACGGCGCGCAACCTCGTCGATGCCCACTTCCCCATCACGGTGGCTTCCGACGTGCTCGTCGCTGTCGGCCTGGATCCGGAACTGCTGGACCGCCGCTCAGGCACTGGCGACGTCGGCACGCAGGAGCAGCGGCAACGCAGCCGCGCCTGGCCGGCGGCGGTCATCGAAGCGTGGGACCGGCAGTGCGCCTTCTGCGGCTTCGATGGCGCCGCCGGTGGAGCGGTCGTCGGGATCGAGGCAGCGCACGTCCGCTGGTTCAAGTTGGGTGGTCCGGACGACCTGGACAACGGACTGGCCCTCTGCTCGCTGCATCACAAGTTGTTCGATCGCGGCATCCTCGGGCTCGACGAGAGCCACGCCGTAGTGGTGTCTCAGCGCTTCTCGGCGCGGACGCAGAGCGGCCGCGCGACCGACGAGCTCCACGGCCGGCCGCTGCAACCGCGTCGCGGCACTCCGCTACCTGCAGTGCGGCACGTGGCCTGGCACTGCGAGCAGGTCTTTCAGGGCGTGGCACTAGCCACCTGATGCGATCTACGACAGCAACATGTAGAGGCTGACCTTCGCAGCGCCGGCGTCCTGGATCGGGGTAGGGACGCCGTGGTCCCCTACCCCGAGCCGCATGACCTCCCCTACTCGCAGGTAAAGGCCCCCTGGAGCAGTTGGATGATCACCTTGCGGTTCTGCGCAGCGGCTGCCGGGTCGAGCGGGCCGTTCGGGCCCCCGTCGGCCACGTACTCAGGGAAGCTGCTGCCGACACCTGCGGCCGTCAGTGATTCCCGAGTCACTCCGAGCACGACGAGTTCGTCGACCACGGCCTGGGCACGCTGCAGACTCAGCGTCACCTGACCGTCGGTCGGGCCCCAGTTGGCCGTGGTTCCCGTGACCGTGGCCGTGAGGCTGTCTCGAACCAGCTGCGCAGCGATCGGCGCGAGGACGGCGCGGGCAGCTGCGGGGTCGCTGAACTCCGCGGCGTCCGGCCGGAAGCCGACCTCTCCCCCGTTCAGCACGACTGTGCCCGCAGCGCAACGAACGGGTTCGGGCAGCGGCACCGAAGTCACCCCGGGCACGTCGTCGTACGCCGGGCCGCCGAGGGCCTGCTCCACGATCGAGACCTCTTCCGCGCAGGAGGCCAGGAGCACTGCCTCCCAGATGCGGATCAGGTGCTTGCGCTGGGCAGTATTCAGCGGATCCTGCGGCGAGGCGGTGTCGCCAAGTCCCTGGACCGCGACACGGATGCCGCAGAGGTCGGGCAGCATGTCCGAGGCCTGCAGGTCTGCCACCACGTCCGCAGGCTCGGCGTCCAGCAACCCAGGCTGCGTGAAATCCATCGCGCCGGTCGTCGACAGGCCGGAGTCGACCACGACGATCTCGCGGGGCCCGTCGATCGACGAGACCTCGCGAGCGGCCAGATCGAGCGCGGCCAGCAGATCCGACTCCTCGTCGTCCGCGCGCGCGGACCTGATGGCCGTCTCGACCATCTCCCGGTTCTCGCGCCTACTGGCTTCCCGGGCGGGCCCGTTCGCCCCGGTGATGCGCAGCCATCGGGAGTCGAGAACGCTCGGCTGCCCGTCCGCCACGACGATGGAGACCATCGCCTCCTCGTCCACCGCTCGTGTCACGGACTCGCGCGCGTCGCCATCCAGGCGAGGCTGCGGCATGTTGCTCCGTCCGCCGACGACGAAGGCGGTCGCCGCCGCTGGCATTGATGGCTCGGCTGCCTGATCGGCCTCTCCGCAGGCGGCGAGCGTCGGAACCATGCCGAGGGCGACCAGACCGACGACGAGCCCGCGCTTCATCGAATGTGAAGTGACCGTCCTCATGGCCGCCACTCCGTGGCGTCGGACGACGGGGCGTGACCGTTGAGGGCAGCGTGCTCCTTGACCGGGAGATCTGCTGCGCCGGCCAGCGAGACGGGCTTCGGCTTAGGCACGGTGTCGTGCACCGCTCCCTCGTCACCCGATCGCGGACTGGGCAGATCGCCGACAGCTGGCGGAACCGCAGGGTGGTCCTTGGCGAGCCGACCGGTCGTGAGCCCGTTCGTGGCCTCGGGCACGCCCATGTGCTCGGCCACGAGAACCCGGACGAGTTCCTTCAGCTCGTCGACCGTGGCGTCGACTTGTTCCATCCCGTCGGTACGTCGCTGATCGGCCCGCGCCTCGACGTCCCTGGCGAAGTCGAGCTCATGCCGCGCACGGGTGGCCGCTGTTGCCGCGGCAACCTGGAGCTCCTGCTGCGCGACCAGCCGCTTCCGCAGCAGCCTGTACGACGTGGCCTTCGGGTGGTACTCCGAGTACCCGACGTAGAAGGCGAGCAGCCCCGAGGCGAGGAAGAGCCCCCCAAGGAGAACGGCCGACAGGAGCTGCTCTTGAGCGGCGGCCGCCGCGCCGCTGGCGTCGTCGAAGATGGACTCCGATGCGGTAGTCGGCGTGCTTACGCGCAGTCGGAAGAAGACGGCGACCGCGCCGAGCGTGAGCCAGCCCAGGACCAGCATGACGATGGTCGGCCGGCCCAGACCGCCCTGAGCCTCGCGGAGGTTCTTGAGCGCTCGACCAACGGAGTGCATCAGGCCGACGGAGGCGGCCGCGAAGGCCGCGGTGAGCCCGATGACTACGATCTCGCCGGACTCCCGGAAGGTCGTGGCGAGCACGGCGTAGAAGGTGACCACGTCGCCGACGGCCGCGAGCCCCAGCAGGACGTACGAGACGATCCGGCTCCAGGGCGAGATGGCCAGGCCTTCGAGAGGGTCGCTCGTCGGACGTGGCCGGCGGCGACGCTCTCGTTGGCCCGAGGTGGCGCCCCGGTCGTCGAATAACCCATCGGTGACCCGCCCGACCGCCCGCTCGGTCTCCTGGACCTCGGCGTCGGCTGCCTTCGCGGCGAGGTCGGCCTCCAACGCCCGGGACTCGAGGTCGCTCATGGACCCCCGGACGGCGGCGACCGTCGTCGTCCGTTCGGCGCTGAGGCGCGCATGCCACGCGGTTCGTTGCCGCTCCAGCCAGGCATCGAGCACGTCGCCGTTGCCTGCGTCCAGCGCACCGCGCTGCGCGAGTGCCGAAACCCTGCTTGAAACTTCGTCGCGCAATGCCTGGAGCTCGGACGCTACGTCCGCTGACCGGTAGGGCGCGGCCCCGTCGGGGGTGCGCGTGGCGAATCGATCGATCATGCGGGCATCTCCGTCGAAGCCTCGGAGGGAAGCAGGGCCATGTCGGCGGCCTCGTCAGGGACGACGCAGATGTCGGTCTGCCATCGGGTGATCAGCTCTTCGCGCTCGGGGTGCCGCTTCACGATCGTGCGCCGGTAGATGGCTGCCATGCGCTCGGTGCGCTCGCGGTGCCGCTGCACGCGGGATCGGGCGATCTCCGCGCGCCGCTGCAGCTCCGCTTGGAGTTCGGAGCGATCGGCGTGAGCCTCGTGCACGAGCTGTTGAGCAGCGTCTTTCGCCGCCTTCGCCTCATTCAGTTGTCGACGATGCGCAATCTGCCGCCGGGTGCGCGTCGCAACCGGCGAAAGGAACTCCTCGCCGGGGAAGCGGACTGCAAGCCATTCCTCGGGCGTCGGCTGCGCGAGTCGTTCCGCCTCGGCGTCACGTCGCACGAGTTCGGCCTCGTGGGACTCGATCACCGCATCGAGCCGACGCAGTTGGACGTGCAAGCGGCTCTCAGCAATCAGGTATTCGGTGCGCTCGAGCTCACACGCGTGACCGTAGAGCGCCACGAGTTCCCGCAGCATCGGAGTCGTCTGTGGTGAGAGGCCGACAGGCACGCCGGCCCGGCGATCCGCTCGACCCGCGCGCGTAAGGCGCCAGCGAGTGAGCAGGGAAACGCGCACCGAAGGCGCCCGACCGGACTCGGGCGCGACCTGCGACAAGGACATGACCACCGTTCCCCCGTGACGGCCACACGGCCGCCGAGCTTTTCTGCTCCGGCGGTGCCGGCTCAGCTGGTCGCTCCATCGCCATCCGACTGCCGGCAGGTCAGGACTGCGACACGCTCAGAGCGATAAGCGGGGTCACGTTATGGCGCAGGGGCGGCGAATGGCGCGGACAGAGACGAATGGGTGCGGGAGGTGCTACCAGAGAGTGAGAAATGACCACACCTAGCACCCGAACGGTGGAACGGCAGACATCTGCACGTTGCACCGTGGCCACGGACCGCAGCCGACGCTTGCTGCTTCGGCGAGGCGCACGTCGGTGGCAGCGCTCATGAGGCCATCGGCAGGGTGAGGGGGACGACAGGGCGGCGCCCGGCAGAATGGCCACGTGCCGCATCGCCGAATCGCCATCCATGACGTCCTCCGCTACAGCAGCGATGGTGATGCGACTTCGCCAATGCTCGATGGCTACTCGAACTACCACTTCATCACTGCTGCGCCAGGGACTACTCAGCCCCGGCTCCTACTGGACGCGGGGATAAACGCTCCTGCGCTGACGATGGCGCCGGACGGCCAACGTCGCGCGCTCATCGGAATTCGGTCCAGCCCGTGGAAGGCTGGGCACGCCACCAACCCATGGCACGACGAGTTCGATCTGGACCACGGGTATGTCCGCTACTTCGGCGATCACAAGCCGAGCTCACGAGGGCTACCGGGGTCGACGTCAGGCAATAGGACTCTGTTCGAAGCGCTCGGGTCTCACGCCTCGCCAGATCGGGCGGTTCGCCGACTGGCTCCTCCGCTACTCCTCTTCCGCTCGGTGACCGTTCGACGCGAAGGGCGGGCCGTCGTCAAGGGCCACATCGAGTTCTGCGGCGTAGCGGTCATCGACCGCTTGGAGAACATCATCCAGCGGGACCCAGAGACTCAACGCGGATTCCCGAACGTGGCGCTCGATCTGGCCGTGATCAGCCTCGCCGATTCCGGCGACACCCTGGATCTCCGTTGGATCGATGATCGGCGAGATCCTTCTCTGACCGCAGAAGAAGCACTGCGACATGCGCCAGCTAGCTGGCGACAGTGGGTCGCCGACGGACCTCCCGCGTTGCCTCGGGTCCGTCGACGCGTGCAGGCGCCCCGACTGCGGGCCCGGGAACAGCAGCTGCCACCGCCGGCCAGCACGGACGCCGAGCTGCTCCAGAAGATCCATCGGTTCTTCGATTCCCGGAAGCACGCCTTCGAGATGCTCGCCTCTCAGATCGCAGCAGACGCCCTCGGCGGCCACGGAGGGACATATCAGGAGGGATGGCTCACACGAGCCGGAGGCGACGGCGGCCTCGACTTCGTCGGACGCCTCGACATCGGAGCGCCCGGGACGAGCACGCCGCTGGTCGTACTCGGCCAGGCGAAGTGTGTCTCTCCCGACTCGTCGGTCAACGCCGACCAGGTCGCCCGCGTCGTCGCCCGACTACGCCGCGGGTGGGTCGGCGTGTACGTGACGACCGGCTGGTTCACGAGGCAGGCCCAGGTGGAGATCATCGACGACGAGTACCCGATCGTCCTTATCCCGGGCTTGGACGTGGTCAAGCACGTTCGGGCTCTCGCCGAACGTACGAGCAACGGCGATGTGGACGCGGTCCTGTCCCGAGCCGTGGAGAGCTACGCCGAGTCGGTGACACACCGCCGCCCGGAGGAGATCCTGATCCGCTGACGAACTCGCGTACCGCGTCACTGAGTGGTGCTGGCTCGCACGTGACCGCTGCCCTCAAGACCTAGCGACTCGGCGTCGCCGAGGAGACGGAGTGGGAACCAACGACGGCAACACCTACTCGGGTGTAGCCGCAGTACCGATACCGACAGTTACCCTCCTGACCGCACACCTACGGAGGGGTCTCAGTGTCCGGTCACGGGGTCACAGACGAAGAGGTCGACCAGCTCTATCCGGTCTTCCTCCAGTTCACGCAGTCCATGACACCCCACGACGCCGTGAAGAACCTGCAGTTGTTCGGCGCCTCCGAGGCCCTCATCCGAGCGGTGCGCGAGCGACACGAGGCGGAGAGCCTCAAGATTCGCAACCTCGACGAACCTGCCTCCGTGTACCTCGACGGCAGACAGACCTGGTACACGGGCCCTGACATGGAGAACGACCGCAACTGGCCGGCTCTCGTGGCCTCGATGCGACGGAAGGACTTCGGCAAGGACAACATCGCCTCGATCGACAAGTCCTCCACGAAGATCGTGTCGCTCCTCGATCACCCGAGGCAGGACGGATTCCGCACCCGGGGGCTCGTGGTCGGGTACGTCCAGTCGGGCAAGACGACGAACTTCACCGCTGTGATGGCCAAGGCAGCCGACAAGGGCTACAAGCTCTTCATCGTCCTGTCCGGGATCCACAACACCCTGCGTCGACAGACTCAGATCCGTTTGGTGAAGGACCTCGTCGAGTCGAACCCGGAACGGTGGCACCAGGTCACGAACGAGATCCATGACTTCACCCCGCCGCCTAACCCCAAAGCCTTCTTCGCCGCCAAGGACCAGCACCTCCTCCTGGTGGTGAAGAAGAACGCCGCCGTCCTGCGAAAGCTCCGCAACTGGCTCGCTTCTGCCGGCGAGTACCTCGACCAGTGTCCGACGCTGATCATCGACGACGAGGCCGACCAGTCCACGGTTGCGAC
Organism: Blastococcus sp. SYSU D00922; assembly: GCF_054050495.1. Classification (NCBI taxonomy): domain Bacteria; kingdom Bacillati; phylum Actinomycetota; class Actinomycetes; order Geodermatophilales; family Geodermatophilaceae; genus Blastococcus; species Blastococcus sp. SYSU D00922. Next base: position 95,342 of record NZ_JBJGZL010000013.1, on the reverse strand, counting down.
CGCGAAGATCAACCCGCTCCTTTTCGACGTGCTGAACAAGTTCCCGAAGGTCGGCTACGTGGGCTACACCGCCACGCCCTTCGCCAATCTCTTGATCGATCCGTCCGTCGACGAGGACTTCTATCCCCGGGACTTCATCGTCAACCTGCCGCAGCCAGAGGGCTACCACGGCACCGAGGTGCTCTTCGGTCGGGACCTGCTCGACGGGGAGGACGCTGCCGACCTCCCGGGTGGCTACGACATGGTCCGCCTGGTCCCGGATGACGAGGTTGGCGATCTCAAGCCCCGGAACAAGAGGGAGGCCGCGACCTTCCAGCCGGCGATGACTCGATCGCTGCAGGCAGCGGTCGAGTGGTTCTGGCTGGCGACTGCGGCCCGACGAGCTCGAGGTGGCGGCAACCCGCACTCGACGATGTTGGTCCACACCACGACCGAGACGGCCGTGCACGAGGCGTTCAAGGAGCCGCTGCTCCACCTTCGCGCGACCCTGCTGACCCGGCTGGGAAGCGCGGACGACAAGACGCTCGACCGATTGCGCGAGGCGTGGGAACGCGAGACCGGACTGGTACGAGCCTCGGACTTCGGCGAGGAGACGGTCCCGTTCGAGGTTCTGGTGGAGCACCTCCCTGCCGTCGTTCGCGAGACCAAGGTCGTGATCGACAACTACCGCAGCACCGATCGCCTCAACTACGAGTCGGGACCGGTGACCGCGATCGCGGTGGGAGGGAACACGCTCTCGCGCGGACTGACCCTCGAGGGTCTCGTCTCCAGTCTGTTCGTTCGAGCGGTCTCGGCCTACGACACCCTTCTGCAGATGGGACGGTGGTTCGGCTACCGGAGCCGGTACGCCGACCTGCCCCGAATCTGGATGACCGAGGAGTTGGCGGAGTGGTTCAGCCACCTCGCGACCGTTGAGGCCGACATGCGCCGCGACATCGACCGCTACATGCACAACCCGGCTGAGACCCCGCTGACGTTCGCCGTCCGGCTGCGTTCGCACCCGAAGATGAGCATCACGTCCAAGGCGAAGATGAAGTCCGCGGTCCTTGCCCACGCCGCCTACGGGGGGACCCTGGTGGAAAGTCGCTTCTTCGACGTGACGCCCGGGGGAAAGGCGATCCTGGACGCCAACGTGGCCGCCGCGCGGGAGCTGGTCAGTAATGCGGATCGCAATGGCCTGCGAGAGACGGGGCCGCGCGATGAGACAGCAGTCTTCACGCAGGTGCCCCACGAGGACATCACGACGTTCTTGAGTTCGTACTCCTTTCATGAGCGCTCCGAGGACGGGGAACGCGGACGACTCCTCGGCTACATCGACAAGCGCGTTCGCAAGGGCGCTCTCACGCAGTGGAGCGTCGCCGTCGTCGGCAACTCGTCACCGGGCGCCAAGACGGACCGCTGCGACCTCGGGGCGGAAGTCCGCGTCCGCATGGTCAAGCGTGCTCGCCTCGGCCAGGAGTCCGAGACCGTGCTCGACGGTGTGGCGGACATCAAGACGCTGAGCAGCCGGCGCGACGAGACGATCGACCTGAATGTCTCCGGCAGGAGTCTCAGCAATCGGGACGAGATCCTCGCCCTGCGGGACGCTCAGCGACCCGGCCAGGGCTTGTTGCTGATCTACCCGATCGACCCCGAGTCCCGTACCGAGACACAGGGGCGCCGTCCGCTGAATGCTCCAAGCGACGTCGTCATTGGTGTAGCACTGGTCTTCCCGCGTCCGCTGCCCGGGACCACGGACTCGGACGTCGAGTACTGGAGTGCGGACCTCTCCGGCGTATCGGTCGAGCAAGAAGACACGTCGGTACTCGAATATGACGACGAGGCCGCGTGACGCTTCACGGGGAGGACCTCGAACAGCTCTGGACGACGGCCTCTGCGAGCCCGGTCGTGTCCGCCTTCCGGACGGCCGACATCGGGATCGGGACGGCTCAAGGCCCCCTGCTCGCCGGCGTCGACGCGCAAGGGCATCGCCATCTTCTCGTGCCGATACGCAGCAGGCACACGCTGCGCGAGGAGATCGATGGCAAGACCGTCGTTCTTCGACGACGTGCCCTGGAAGATGAGCGCCACTACCAGGAGTACGCCTCACTCGAATTGCTCGACCCGCGCCTGGACGTCATGTTCACGGCTCTCTGCGTCGAGGTGTCGGGCCGGATTGCCGGAGAGCCGGACAGGGCCGTCGCTGCCATGAGGGAAGTCCTCAGGGACTGGAAGGAGTTGCTCGCGGGGAACCGCGAACTGCTGAGCTCCTCCGCTCTGGCCGGTCTCTTCGGCGAGCTGCACGTCCTGAGATCGATGGTCCTCCAGGATCCGGGCGCAGTCGCGTTCTGGACAGGACCGACCGGATCGGCGCAGGACTTCCACCGCGGCGTGGATGCCGTCGAAGTGAAGACGACGACGTCACCTGAGGGCCGAACCGTGAACATCCACGGTTCCGATCAGCTCGATGTGACTGCGCCGGGTCGCTTGCTCCTCCACTGGCTCCGCCTGCAGACCGGCCGAGGCATTTCGGTGAGGGACCTCGTTCGAGACGTGCTTGATCACGCGGACGATCCGAGCCGGTTCCAGGCCTTGCTGCACAAGGTCGGCTATCACGAGCTGGACGCCCCCGCGTACGCGATGCAACTGTTCGAGGTCGTCGAGCACCGCACATACGTCATCCGTCCCGGGTTTCCCCGCGTCGTTCCGGGCGGACTCTCCGGGGACGCCGTGCTGGCGGGGGTCGGGCCGATCGAGTACTCGATCGATCTGGACGCCGCTGCGGCAGATGCCTGCCGGACGGACCTCGATCCTGCACTGTTCCTGCTGGAGCAGCGGTGACGACGCCACGGTGGTGGTCACAGCCGTTCCCACCCACCGGAGCGATCGCGTCCGAAGGCATTCGCAATCAGCTCGGACGTCCCCCCGTGGATCCCCTGACGGTTTTCGTCCGCGAGACCGCACAGAACTCGTGGGATGCCCGCCTGCCAGGTCAGCAGACCGTCTATCGCCTGGAACTGACCACCGTCGCGGCGACACACCGGCCGACGTGGGAGCGGTTGCTCACGCCGCCAGCGGCCGTGCAGGAGCATCTCGGCGTCGGGCGGGCAGTCCGCGCAACCAATCTGACCCTGCTCTCCGTCGTCGACCGAGGGACGAAGGGCCTCGGTGGTCCGACGCGCGCGGACCAGATCGCCGAGGAGCGACGGGACTGGGTGTCATTCGTCTTGAACGTCGGCGAGAAGCGGGACACGGCCCAAGGGGGAGGCACCTACGGCTACGGGAAGGCGGTCCTCTACCGGCTCTCGCGGGTGGGCACGATCCTGGTCTATACGCGCACCGCAGGAGAGGACGGTCGCCTGCAGTCGCGGCTGATTGGAATCGCTCTCGGCAGTTCCTTCGACACGCGGGACCGGGTCGATACGGCGAGCAGGCCTTTCACCGGTCGACACTGGTGGGGCGACGTGCGGGACGACCACGTCGAACCGCTCGTCGAAGACGCCGCCGATGACGTCGCCCGGGCACTTGGCTTGACGACCTTCGACGCGGACGAGTCCGGGACCACCCTGGTGGTCATCGATCCGATCCTCGACGACTTCGACGACGTCGAATCCGCCGCTGCCCATTTGGCGGAGACGATCGCCTGGCACCTCTGGCCGATCATGCTGCCGGAGCGCGGCTCCGCGCGCCTGGCGCCTGAAGTCATCGCCGGCGGGACTTCGTTCCCAGTGCCTGATCCCGCTCGCCTCTACCCCTTGAGAATGTTCGTCTCCGCCTACCGCCGCCTGCGGACGGATGGCGCATCGGTCCTGGAAAGTCGCAGCCCCCGTCAACGGCTTGGACGATTCGCGCTGGAACGCGCGGTCGTCGTCCCCATGGCTCCGGGCTCCGGCTCTCTCGCCTCGAGCTTCGCCGGCATTGAGGGCGACCCTCACCACGTGTGCCTGATGCGGTCCCCTGAACTGGTCGTGCGCTACCACGAAGGACCAGTGACGACGTCGGTGAACAGCGTCTACGCCGGTGTCTTCCGCGCCGACGACGAACTCGACGACGTCTTTGCAGCTGCGGAGCCACCGACCCATGACAACTGGGTTCACGAGCAACTCACCGGCCATGCACGCACATTCGTCAGCGTGACGTTCAGGCGCTTGCGCGAGCATCTGGCCGTCTTCCGGGCACCTGTGACGGCGGCCCTTTCCACGACGTCCGATGTGGCTCTCGGCGCTGCGAGCAACTTCCTCGGCGGCCTCGTCGCCGCCGCCTTCGCCGGGCCAGACATCAATGACAGGACAGGGTCCGGTGGCCGCGGACGCGGAGAGGGCGCCGGAGGGACCGGCTCTCGCGGATCCGGCGGGGCGGGCACCGGCGCGCCAGGAGCGCCAGGAGCGCCAGGAGCGCCCCAGAAGGATCGAGCACGTGTTAGCGCGCTGATCGACCCATCCGTACAGGAACGGGATGGCGCGGTCGTACTCGTAGCGCGGTACGGCGTCACCGGGCCAGGGCCGGTTCGACTCGACGCGCGGCTTTCGGTCGCCACGTGGGACGGTCGGGAGGAAGACCCTCCCGCTGGCGCGGACCGTCCCAGGGTGGCCTCCTGGACAACGTCCGAGGGGACGGTGGGCGATGACTGGTGCACCGTTCTTCCGCCCACCGAAGTGGAGCTGGTCGTGATTCCGGTGGCCGACACGGCGACCGACATCAACGTCCTAGCCACGCCGCTCCCACACGGACAGGAGGGGAGCCGCACGTGACCCGCGCCTTCCCCTTCCTGCGCCCGCCGGCCGACGTGGTGACGCGCGGACCGTGGTCGCGACTCTCTGCTGACGGCGGCGAGCCGCTTCCGGACACGCTCCTCGACTGGGACTACGACACCACGTTGTCGCTCTTACGCCCCATGACGGTCGACGGGCTTCGGGCCCGACGGCTCAGTGGCCTGGCCGACGACGCAGAGCTGGACGTGAGCGTTCAATGGCTCGCCACGAGTTCGGCGTTGCGTGGGCGGGCATGGCGGTCGGCTCTGCCGGCCGTCGATGCTTTCGAGCCGAACGTCGCCTTCCAGCTGCCCGGCGGCGAGCTCGGCGGCACTCTCGAACTCGTCACGAGCATCACGCTCCGCCGATCGTCGCCAGGGTCCTCCCCCGCGGCGGCAACCAGGCCTGGGAGTGTCCTGTGGTCGGACGAGTACCGGGTGCTGCTCCAGGGGGACAACACTCTCTTCCCTATCGCCCCGGCCGACTTCCACGACCTGCCGTACCCGACCAATGCCGGCTGGTACCTCCACATCGACGAGGACTTGGAGGCCGCGGCACTCGGATCACTACTGCTCCTCGTGAATGAACGCCACGACGTGGTGATGCACGCCTTGGATGCCGCGGCCTCCCCGACTGAGGGAGATCGGCGTGTCCTGTCCACACTTCGCAGCGACGTGCTCCGGGTCTTGGTGGAGCAGGCGCTGACACACGAGGACCTCTCGGACGACGTGGAGTACCCCGCCGGCTCCCTGGGCGCTCTGCTCACGAACGTCGTCCGCAACGCCTTTCCGGCATTCTCGCTGGAAGCGCTACGCCGCGAGCGGCAGACCGCGCCCGCGCTCTTCAGCAGTCGTATCCAAGCCGCCTCGAGCCTGTTGGTGGGTCCGTGAGCGTCCTCTACCCACGGTTGCTCGGCGATGCCGCCCGCGAACTCCACCAGACCTACCAGCGCGCCTCGATCAGCGAGCTGCGTGGCCAGCACGCGCTTCGCCACCGCTCTGCCGTCTTCGCTGCGACCGGTGGGCGTCGAGTCACGTCGGACGAACTGCAGCGCCTTCGCGACGACGTGGTCGCCGTCGCGGAACGAGCCGGCTTCCCCGAGGAGGGGCGACGCCAGGACCGGGTCACCTTCGACATCGAGATCGCCCAACTGCTGCACGAGCGGTGCGGCCTGGTCGCAGGTGAGGCGGCCGTCCGTTCCATCTGGGCGTTCCTCGCCCTCGTCCTCCTACCGGACGTCTCGTACTGGCGCTATCCACGCCCCCCGGGGGACCGTGTCCTCGGAACGGACATCACGCGGCACGTCTGGGGAAGGTTGTGGTGGCGGGCGCATCTGCTTGCCCGCCCACAGGAGTTCGAGCGCTACCGACTCCTCGACACCTTCGGCGAGGCCGCGTTCGATCAAGTCTTCGCGCGCCGTCGGTCGATCGGTGGGAGTCGAGCGCTGGTACGGACGCTCGCAGAGGTCTGGCCGTCGGTCGAACGAGGAGGAGTTCCGGAGCGAGAGGTGCTCATCGACGTGCTGAAGCGGCTCTCCCGATGGGGGGCAGTCGTGGACTTCGAAGCCCTCGACGAGGACGAACTTCGCCGGCAGGTCCAGGACGCGACGACCGAGTCGGCAGCGCTCCTGCGAGTTCGCGAGGAGCCAGCTCGGGCGCGGCACGCCAGTACGTCGACTAGCCGCCTCGGAGAGTTCGTTCGATCACGTCTACGACCATGACGGGCTTCTCGTGCTCCCAGAAGCGGAGCACCCGCCATCCGAGTGCCTCCAGGTGCTGGTCGGTATCGCGATCCCGTGCCGTGTTCCTGGCGAGCTTCGCCACCCACCACGCATTGTTGGCAGCCGGAACAGAGGCGTGAACAGGGCAGGAGTGCCAGAAGCATCCGTCGATGAAGACCGCCACCCTCCGGCGACTGAACAGCATGTCCGCCCGGCGCCGCGGCATCCCGGGCAGAGGGGCATCGACCCTGTAGCGAAGTCCACGACGATGCGCCTCACGCCGCACGGCGACCTCCGGCGCAGTGTCCCGACGACGCGCACGGCTCATACGCAACGAGACCTGTGGGCTCGATGCAAGGGGCCGGTCCATCAACGCAGTTCCCCTCACCCGCCTGCTCGCATGTCGGTCATCGCACCCCTCACACAGGCAACGCCCGCCTCACGCGGGACTTGTCGGTGGGCGCGCTTACGTTGCCTTCGAACCACTGATCGATAGTGTCGACGAGACGTCTCGCGTGCCACCGACTGCGGCACGCCAGCAAGAACGGTAGGTGCAACCTCGGTGCAGGAAGCTGACCACCACCCACTGCCGACTCCCTCCGCGCCGAAGCCCCTCCGAATGATCGACCTGTTCGCTGGCTGTGGCGGGTTGACGTCGGGGTTCACCTCCACCGGGCGGTTCACACCGATCGCAGCTGTGGAGCACGATCGCGCCGCCGCGTCCACGTATGCAGCGAACTTCGGCGAGGACCACGTCTACTGGGGCGAGATAGAGGACTGGGTAACCGGCGACCTGCCTGACGCCGACATCGTCGTCGGTGGACCGCCGTGCCAGGGGTTCTCGAACCTCGGCAAGCGCAGCGCCTCGGATCCGAGGAACGAACTCTGGCGTTCCTACATGCAGACGCTGATCAAGGTGCGCCCAAAGGCCTTCCTTCTGGAGAACGTGGACCGCTTCGGTACAAGCGACCAGTTCGTGTCCCTCCTCCGCGAGACGATGCCCGGAGGACTGCTGCAGGACTACGAGATCGACGCGCGCGTCGTCAGGGCAACCGATTTCGGAGCGGCACAGCTGCGCCGGCGATTCATCGTCATAGGCACCCACCGGGATTTGGCGCAGATCAAGGTCCCTGCGGGTTCGGTTCCCAAGGAGGAGTGGCGCACGGTACGAGAGGCGCTGAAAGGCTTGGCAAAGGACGTCGACCCGGACGACCGTGATCTGCCGTCCGCGACCACGCAGTACTTCGGGCACGTCGTGCCTGGCGTGTTCAAGTCACCGGACCTGCACATCACGCGGTACTACACGGACCTGTCTCTCGAGCGGTTCGGGCACATCCGGGAAGGGGGCAACCGCCTCGATCTACCTGACAAGCTCAAGGCGCCGTGCTGGATCGGGCACTACAAGGGCTCGATGGACGTCATGGGCCGAATGCACTGGGATCGCCCGTCGGTGACCATCAGGACCGAGTTCTTCAAGCCCGAGAAGGGTCGCTATCTACATCCTGATCGCCACCGGGCCATCACCCATCACGAGGCCGCCCGCCTACAGGGCTTTCCCGATGAGTTCCAGTGGTGCGGCGGCAAGCTAGACATCGCACGTCAAATCGGCAACGCCGTACCAGTTGAACTAGCGAGCGGCCTGGCAAGACACATTGCGGCAGGCTTGGGGCGCTAGCTCTCACGCGCGAATTCCCGGGACCGCCACTGACGGCCCAACGCCGCTGCCACCGCAGGGGCCGGTCGCCGGCGCGATTTGGGCTGCCCGACAACCTCGACGCCCTCATCGCCGCCACGCGTGCCGACGACGTGCCGCCGATTCAGCAGATCAACGAACGGCATCGGGTTGTCGATGCTCACGCGCCGCGAGACCGGCCCGTGCATCGTGACAAGGTCCTGGGCCGACGCCGGCGCCATGCGAGCCGCCACCGAGAACGTCCATCCCCTCCGCCTCACGCAGGCCCCCGCGCCCAGGGGCTCGTCACGAGAAGGGGAAGAAGGCCGTCTGCACGGGAGCGCCGGCCGGCGACGGAGCGGGCGCCCCGGTCACCTAGGCCCACCTTTCCCCGACCACCTGAACGAGCTCCTCGACGCCTACCGCCACAACGCTCGAGCTTTGTGAGCGCAATCGTCGCGTGGTGGATCGTGGCCATGCTCGCACGCCGGCATATCCAACCCGCGGCATATGGCGCCATTACCGGCGGGGTGCCAGACTGCGTTCAAGTGAGGGCCCCGTCAATGACCGCTCCGCGACAGTTGACGCAGCCCTAGTCCGCAAGGGCGTTTAGCACTTCGGAGACTCGCGTCAAGTCCTTATTCTTCTCAATGTATTCCGAGTATTGTGCGCGGGCCTTATGGACCAGCTCCTGATAGCGGAAGATGCGCCCATTTAGTTCCGCAACCCGCTCCCGCGCGTAGTCGTCGGCGTTCTTGCCATATGGCGCCTTTCTCGCAGTGGGTTTCTCCCCCACTACGAAGATTAGCTCATGGGGCTCGTCCGACCGACCGGTCTCCTCCAGGATCCTTCGAAGCGCATTTACGTACGTCAACCCTTGATCATAGAGAACATCTACGTCAACCTTTACGCCAGGGCGCTTCAGCTCGATAATCACATGTCGGTTTTGGACATTACAGTAGCGCAGGTCAATCCGTTTCAGCGGATCTTCCTCTGGGCGTTCAGCTCCAAAGCTACTCGCAAGCTCGAATATCTTCTCTTCCATCTTCACGTCTTGCGAGATCCTGTCCCAGGCGGGATCGAGCAGCCACAGGCTGGCATGCAACTTTTCCTGCAAGACTTTTTCCAGAACATTCTCCCCGACTCCCTCTTCGAAGCTTTGGATGGTTTCGACGCGGGCGCGAATGAGGTCGAGGTACATGGCCGATTCGTAACCCTCGAGAGTGCCGAGGACGTTCAGGATGTCGCCACTCTGCATGGTAGAGAGCTGATTGAGCTTCTGCAGATCCTCTCTGAGTCCGATGCGCTCGAACGCCACGATCCCGGATTGAAACAGGCGCCGCCTGTCCTTCGCAGCATCGGTACTCTCGGGGATCGTCAACGACTCGATCGTGCCCATCAGCTTCGTCGCAGCGTCCTGCTGATACGCGGGAAGTGACTCGATCCAGTTCTTGATTGGCGCGTTGTTGGCCAAGACCTCCTTGGCCTTCTTCTTAGGTCGCCAGTCAGACCACTCTTCGGACGCCTTCAATAGAGCCGAGCGCAAGAATGTGCGCAATGCAAGAACGCGCGGGTCGTCCTCCATCAACCGCTGGCGGTCGCTCGTGGCGATATCTTCCTGCTCGTCCGCATCCAGGAAGTCCGCCCGGATCTGCCCCGTGATGTAGCTGACGAATACGCGGCTGAAATCGAGGCGCTCGACTATCCCTTCTTGGATTGGCCGACCACGCGACAGGATGATGATGTTCTTGAGGGACCCAGCGTCCTCGTCCTCAACGAGCTGGTCGGGCTTCGACGTCGTCCCGAACCAGCCCGTGACCCGCCAGCCTGAATCTCCCGAGACCTGGTCGGCGACCACGGTCCTGTGGACTGTGTCGGAAAGGACACCAGCCGGAAGCACTTCGGATCCAAATTCCCAAAGGTATTCGATCTTCTTGAGTTCTACGCGATCGGCAAAGGTGATTGGCTTGTCGTTGATGGTAACGTAGAATCGATCTCCGAGAGCGTGCGCATCCGTTGATCTCAGGAATGCGATTTCGCGCCTGATGGCCTCCATGGCCGACTCGCCATCAAGGGCAACTGGAGGCGTCAAAGAAAGCACGTCGAACCGACGAGCAACGCGCTTACGGAGGGCGTTGATCGCGATATCGATCCTCTGCCGACGGAGCTCGGTCAAACGGATGACCGTGCCGTGTGGACCAAGAGTGGCCAGCGGGTCTATAGGCTGAGGATTGTATGCCTCGTCCGCCTCAATTTTTTCCTTCAGCGCATCCACCTCGATGCGCAAGGCGTTCTGCTGGCCATCTTTAGCGGAGTGCACCTCCACCGTACCGGCGATGGAAAAGACTGACAGCTTTCCGATACCCTTCCGCCCCATGTAGGCCCGGTGGTATTTACTGCTCAGTCCACCCTCTGTGACACGCTTGGGATACCCGACCGTAAGGAACTTCTCTTGGAGATCGAGTTGAGTCATACCCCGACCATCGTCGCGAATCTCTATGAAGGGGTCTTCACCATCACTGCTCCAAGTAATCTCAACCACATTGGCATCCGCATCCCAGGCATTCGCGACCAACTCGGACACAACAGCGGCCGCGTTGCTGTAGAGGTTAATACCAAGGGCCTCGAGAACGGACATACTGATCTTCATCTCATAGGCGCCACCACCGGTAGTGCCCGACTCTTGCTGAGCGTCCAGCCTTTCACTCATCAACAAGCCCACCGGCTCCAGCGGGGCGAACACGTCCCGACACTGCCGCGGCCGGTACATCGCCGCCTTCGTCTCGCTTACTCACAACAGCCCCGATCGCCTCGCCGACAGCCCGACCGAAAACTGGCGGAACAGCATTGCCTATCAACCGTCCAACCGCCTGCATTGACGGCTTGTCCCCACCGGGAATAAATCTGTATGCGCGCGGGAACCCCTGAAGCATGGCCGCCTCGCGGAGAGTCAGGCTGCGATCCTGTTCAGGATGACCGAAGCGCCCTGTACCGAAGTTGTAAGACTGAGTCGTGATCGTTGGCGAAGGTACATCCCAGCGCATACGTCCGTAGAACGCCTGGAAGCTCGCGCCAGACTCCTTGCGGTGACACGGCGCCAAGAGTTCGTCTGGCCATTCTCTCCAGGTGCCACCCGGCGTAGAGGCTTTCATGCGAGCAAGATTCATCGGCGTGAGGCGACGAGCAGCATGAAGTGGATCCCGCGGGTCAACTTCCCCGTGAGCAAGCTTCGGCAGCTTCCCGATTGCCATTCGCACTGTCTTGAATTTTCCAGGCGTAACACTTCCTTCCGGGAGCGAGATGCTGCCCACTCTTGACGCAACAAGCACCAAGCGCCTCCTCTCCTGCGGCAAGCCGAAGGCGGGGCCGTAGAGAGTTCCGAACTTGGCTTCATACCCCAGATCGATCAGACCCGAGACGAATCGTTCGAATACGGGCATGCGTCCTAGACGAGGAACGTTTTCCATCGTGACGAAATGGGGTACCGTCTCCCCAACCAGTCTCGAGAACTGCGTAAGCAAGTCCCAGTTATTTTCAGCGCTGGTGTCGGCACCGCGTCGGTGACTGGAAAACGGCTGACACGGCGCACAGCCAGCAAGTAGGCGATACGGACGCGACTCCGACCAGAGATCATTCAAGTCCTCTCCAGTCAGTTCTCCAACGTCGCGCAACAGGAACCTTGCTTTGATGTTTCGCTCATATGGATAAGCACATGCTGGGTCAAGGTCGACGCCAGCAGCTACATCGACACCGGCTTGCTTGAGGCCAAGGGATAGGCCTCCGGCCCCACAAAAGAGATCGACCGCGGAGACCTGGGACGAGGCATCTGGCATGGTCAAGACCTTAGCCAGGACCTGAGACAGTTGCGGCGCGCCAGCAGGCCGTGTCGCGCGAGGCGGGGCCTTCCGGACAGGATGGCGGCGAAGAGCTCCGGCATTATGCGGTAACGCCGATGCTTCCAAATCCTCAACCCGCATCATGCCGCGGCTGCAGGAGCGGATGGGGTTCGGCAGCCTCAGCATATGCTGCTCGACGGGCGCACCGGTCGCACAGTCAGCGTCACCGCGTTCGAGACCCGCGACGCCCTCGCGCTGGTCCGCAAGCAGTCCAGGCACCTGCGCGAGCAGTTCGCCGGCCATGGGCGGCCGCATCGTCGACATCGCCGAGATGGACCTCGCCGTCGCCGACCTGCGGGTCCCGGAAACGGTCTGACGGACTGAGGAGGAGCGCCGTAGCGTCGACACATGGCGATCGATCCCTGCGGTGCAGACCTGAAGCGCTACCTCCAGGAGGACCCGGGCGGCCCCGTGGTCATGCTCAACCTGCTCCGCTTCGCCGAGGGCGGCCGCGAGTCCTACGACCAGTACGCCAAGGCTCTCTCCGAGACCTTCCTCCCCCGCTACGGCGGCGAGGTCGTCTACGCCGGCGACGGCGGCACACCGCTCGTCGCCGAGCAGGGCCAGGACTGGGACGCCGTCCTCCGCGTCCGCTATCCCTCCCGCGAGGCGTTCAGCCGCATTGTGGCCGACCCCGAGTACCAGGAGGTCACTCACCTGCGCACCCAGGCGCTCACCGAGGCCGTGCTCCAGCCGACCACCCCCTGGTAGCCATGCCGGATCAGGACGAGGGGACGCCGACGCGAGGCCGCCTCGCCCGGACGGTCCGCCTTGCCGCACTTCCGGCCGCCTTCGCCGGCCGCACCGCCCTCGGTCTCGGCAAGCGCCTCAGCGGCCGCCCCGCGGAACTGGTCGCCGAGCAGGTCCAGCAGCGCACCACCGAGCAACTGTTCGCCACCCTCGGCCATCTCAAGGGCGGCGCGATGAAGATGGGCGAGGCGTTCTCCGCCATGGAGGCCGCCCTCCCCGAGCAGCTGGCCGGCCCCTACCGCGAGACGCTAATCAAGCTGCAGGAGGCTGCGCCGCCCATGCCGGCCGCCCGCGTCCATGAGCAGCTCGAGGCGTCGTTCGGACCACGCTGGCGCGAGCGCTTCCGCGAGTTCGACGACCGGCCCGCTGCGGCCGCCAGCATCGGGCAGGTCCACCGCGCCACCTGGTCCGACGGCACGCCGGTGGCCGTGAAGGTCCAGTACCCGGGTGCCGGCGAGGCGCTCGTCGCCGACCTGAGCATGCTGCAGGGGATCTCCCCCATCGCGAAGGCGGCGGTCCCTCACCTCGACGTCCGCGAGCTCTTCACGGAGCTGCGCGAGCGGTTCGTCGAGGAGGTCGACTACGCCCGCGAGGCCGAGGCCCAGACCGCCTTCGCGAACGCCTACCGCGGCGACCCCGACGTCCTGGTTCCCGAGGTGCTGGCCGTCGAGGGCGAGGTGCTCGTGACCCGGTGGATCGACGGCACTCCCCTGTCTCGCGTCATTGCCTCCGGCCCCCAGGCGGAACGCGACCGCTGCGGCACCTCCCTCGTGCGCCTGTTCACCTCCGGTCCGGCGCGGGCCCATCGGCTGCACGGCGACCCGCACCCCGGCAACTTCCGGCTGATGGACGACGGCCGGCTCGGCGTCCTCGACTTCGGGTCGAACCAGCCCATGCCCAATGGCTGGCCCGCGCGGCTCGGCTCCCTGCTCGCCGCCGGGCGGGACGGCGACGCCGCGCACCTGCACCGCATCGCCGCCTCGGCCCATCTGCTGCGACCGGACGACGTCACGCCCGCGGCCCTGCTCGCGCTGCTCGACCCGTACCTGCTGCCGCTGCGCAGTGAGCGGTACGCGTTCACCCGCGGCTGGCTGCAGGAGCTGACCCGGCGAGCCTCCGACCCGCTCGGTTCCGCCCAACGAACCCAGCGGAAGCTGTCCATCCCCCCGCACTACGTGCTGCTGCAGCGGGTGGCCGCCGAGCTGGTCGGCGTCCTCTGCTCGCTGAACGCCACCGTTGCGGTGGACGGCGAGCTGCGTCGGTGGCTGCCCGGCTACTGAGCCAAGCGGCGCATCGACCACATCTGCGCGGGGCGCTCGGACTGCATCGCGACGTCCCACGGGATCGCGCCGTTCACGACCTCCTTGCGGAAGTTGCCGACCGCGATCCGGGCGAGCTCCGGATCCGCCGCCACCCGCTGGGCCAACTCGATCGCCCGGTCCTCGACCGCCGCGTCGTCCACCGACTCCCACGCCAGCCCGAGCTCGACGGCCTTCTCGCCGTCGATCTCCTCACCGAACAGCGCCATCGCCGCCGCGGCCTCGCGGCCGATCAGCCGCGACAGGATCACGAAGTGGCCGCCGCCCGGGTGCATGCCGCGCTTGAGGAAGCCGGCGAGCAGTCGGGCGTCGCGCGCCACGATGCGCAGGTCCGCCGCCAGCAGCATGTTCATGCCGGCGCCCACCGCCGAGCCGCGCACCGCCGCCACGGTCGGGACCTTCACCTGCCCGAGCCGGTAGAAGGAGTCGTAGATCTTGCCCATGCCCTCGAAGGCGTCGGGCGCCGCCGGATCTTTGCCGGCCGAGGTCAGCGTCGCGATGTCGCCGCCCGCGCAGAACGACTTGCCCACCGCCCGGATCACCAGCGCGCCGACCTCCGGCTTGGCGTCCACCTCGTCGAACGTGGCGATCAGCTCGTCGGCCATCGCCGGCGTCAGCGCGTTGCGCCGGTCCGGAGCGTTCAGCGTCACGATCGCGACGCCGCCGGCCACCTCGAGCAGCACCTCACCGGATCCGGCCACGAGCCCACCTTCCTGCCGAGCGGGCCGACCGGACGTCGGCCACGGGATCTGCTGGCATCAGAACACGTGGCCGAAGGTGCCGCTCACACGGCCCGGCCTGCCCCACCGAGGCACGTCACTGCAACCAGTCACATAGCTTGTTGTGCTCCGCCAGAGCGTTGCTGCTGGGTGCATGGGTGGGATTGACCGCACGACGGATCTGCCGCTCGTCGAACTCCTCGTACTCGCTGCCCCGCAGTTCCGGGGCGACCCGAACGGTCCCGAACGGCATCACCGTGAGGAGCCGTAGGTCGAACAGGGTGTGGAGGTCCGCCCTGAGCAGCAGACCATTGCCCGGCGCGTGGGACCCGAAGTCCCGGAACGGCCGGATGTGCGCAGCTTCCAGCGTTGCCTCGACCTGCGAGCCAGAGACGCAGCAGGTGCGATCGAATGCCTCGAGAAGCCCCTGACGAAAGGCGCGTTGACCGCGCCGGACCGCGATCAACCGCTGGGCGTAGTCCCGCTGGTCGATGTCCGCGGGCGGTTCGATCTGCGCAGCGGCGAGGAAATCCTCCAACGCTTGCTCGATGCCGCTCCTCCGCGGGAACAGGGCACTGAGAGTGCGTACTCCTTCGTCGGTCATCCGACTGAACTGGGAGATCTGCACGTGGTGCGTCAGTCCAGCCATCGGCGCGGCATCGGCGGCCCGGAACGGGATGTGGCCGCTTGGCTCACTCACCACCTCGATCGGGACCAGGTACTTGTAGGTCCGATCGTCATCCCAGGGCACCCAATCGCCAGGGCCGACTCGACGAGGCACTCCCGTCACCCGGCAGTGCACCAGCCATCCCGAGTCAGGCAGCGGCTTCCAGAGGAAGAGGTCGTCCCCCACCCTCGCGCCGCCGGCGTTCGACGGTGTGCCCCACAACCCGTGTTCCTTGCACGTCTTCCAGTTGTCCAGATGGTCCGCCGAAAGAGAGTCGACCCAGCCCGTCAACAGTCATGACCTCACCCGTGATCACCGGGGTGAAGGCATGTCCTCGCCGGAAGCCTGTTGGGCCGCGGTTCGCTGCCGCCGGACGGCGACACGTCATGCTGCAGGAGCGATCAGTGTCGTTCAGGTGCGACACCCCGATAGCCGTCCGCCGGAAAGCGCGCCTCGTTCCGCGTCAGCTTGCTCGTCGCCGCAGCCGCCAGATCGACACCGGCCACGTCGGCGAGCCGGACGAGGTACAGCAGGACGTCCGCCAGCTCCTCCCCCAGCCGCTCGCCCAGCCCAGGGTCCACGACGCCGTCCGCCGCGGATGCCGGCAACCACTGCACGAGCTCAGCCACCTCGCCGACCTCCCCGGTCAGCGCCAGCGTCAGCGATTTCAGGTCGTGGAACCGTCCCCAGTCCCGCTCCTCCGTGAAGATGCGCATTCGCGCGGTCAGGTCCGCCAGATCCGTCACCGCTCGAGTATCGATGCCGGTGAAGCGCCATCGCCCCGGCTAGGGTGATCCGAAAGCGGAACGACAGGCTTCCGAACCTTGGACATGCCCCTCCCGCACGTTGATTCGTGCTGCCCGGGGACAGGTTCGTGCCACTCCTTCGTACGTCCGGCAAGGGCCTCGCCGACCTCGCGCGCGTGGGCCGCATCGGCTCGACACTGGCCACGCAGATGGCACACCGAATGAGCCGTTCCGCCGCCCAGGCCGAGATCCGCTCGTGGGACGTCAGCCTCACCGCCCTCGCCGCAGACCTGGAGCAGGCCGGCCTCGAGAACGTCGAAGTGCTCGCGGAGTTCCAGCTCCCGCTGTCCAGCAAGCGGATCGACGTCGTCCTCGCCGGAGAGCACCCCACCCGAGGCGGGCCGTCGTACGTCGTCGTCGAGCTCAAGCAGTGGACCCGGGCGTCCCTGTTCGAGGGTGAACCGGAGCTGGTATTGCAGCCCAGCTACGGCAGCCGTCCGGTGCTCCACCCGGTCGCCCAGGTGCGCGCCTACGGGGAATACCTGCTCGACTTCGTCACCGTGCTGCACGGGACCACGAATGTCCTGGCCGGCGCCGCCTATCTGCACAACGCCACCGACGACGGCATGGCCTCGCTGCGCGGTTACCCGCAGGACGAGCTGGGCCGCTTCTTCACCGCACAGGGCCGCGGCGACTTTCACGACTTCCTCCGCAGCCGCCTCTCCCCCGCCAACGCACCGATCTACGCCGACCGGCTGCTGCGCTCCTCGGTGGCGCCGAGCAAGCAGTTGCTATCCGTTGTTGCTGAAGAGCTGAGCGTCCGCGAGCAGTTCGTGCTGCTCGACGAGCAGCGCGTCGCCTTCGACCTGGTTTTGCATGAGGTGGAGAAGGCGCGTCGCGGTGACCACAAGAGCGTCGTCATCGTGTCCGGCGGGCCCGGCAGCGGGAAGAGCGTCATCGCACTGTCCCTGCTGGGCGAACTGGGACGACGGGGCATCCGCGTCGCGCACGCGACCGGCTCCCGGTCGTTCACGCAGACCCTGCGCCGCGTCGCCGGCCACCGAGCGCCCCGGACGGCGGCGTTGTTCCGCTACTTCAACCAGTTCATGGACGCCGACCGGAACGGGCTGGACGTCCTGATCGCAGACGAGGCGCACCGGCTGCGCGAGACATCGGCGAACCGATGGACCAAGGCCGAGAACCGGACTGGCAAGCGACAGGTGGACGAACTCATCGATGCCGCACGGGTGCCGGTGTTCCTGCTCGACCAGAACCAGGTCGTGCGGCCCGGTGAGATGGGCACCGTCGAGGACATCGAAAAGCACGCCCGCGGTCGCGGACTCGACGTGCACCAGATCGACCTGTCGGCCCAGTACCGCAGCGGAGGCAGCGCTGAGTACGTCGCATGGGTGGAGCGGCTCCTGGGCCTGACGCCCGGAGGTCCGATTCCGTGGGACGGTGACGAGCGCTTCGAGGTCCGAACCACGCCCTCGCCGTCGGCCATGGAGACCCTGCTTGCCGCAAAGCTCGCGCAGCACCAGAACGCGCGCATGGCGGCCGGCTACTGCTGGACGTGGAGCGACCCGCGATCCGACGGATCGCTGGTGCCGGACGTACAGATCGGCGACTGGTCCCGGCCGTGGAACCTCAAGGGCGACCGGTCAGTCGGCGGCGCGCCGCCCGCCGCGCTGTGGGCGAGCGACGACCGCGGCTTCGGGCAGGTCGGCTGCGTCTACACCGCCCAAGGCTTCGAGTACGAGTGGAACGGCGTCTTGCTGGGGCCCGACCTCGTCTGGCGGACCGACCGGTGGGTGGCCGTCCGCAGCGCGAATCGCGACCCTGACTTCCGCAACACCAAGAAGGTCAGCGATGCCGACTTCGACCTGCTGGTGCGCAACGTCTACAAGGTGCTGCTCACCCGCGGACTGCGCGGCGTCTACCTGCACTCGACCGACCTCGAGACCCAGCGCTTCCTGGAGCACCTCGTCGGCTGACTAGCGCATAACTCACCGCGGCGAGTCACTCAGCCTCAAGTCCTCGCCCAAGAGCAGCCGCTTCAGCCCGTTCACGAGCGCTCCCTACCCGACTTCACGGGGACGACCGTCGTCGACTCCACCAGCCGGCAGAGAGAGTTCACCCTCCGTAGCTGGTCCGGCGTCCGCACCGGCGCGTCCAGCAGCTCCGGGCTGAGCACCACGCAGGCCAGCGCCTGCGCCCGTGACACGGCGACGTTGAGCCGGTTCAGGTCGTACAGGAACGAGACACCCCGCGGCGCCTCGTCGGCGCTCGTGCTGGTCATCGAGTAGATGACGACCGGCGCCTCCTGACCCTGGAACTTGTCCACGGTCCCGACCCGCGCACCGGCCGGCAGGGTCGCCTTGATCAGCGCCACCTGCGCGTTGTACGGCGCCACCACCAGCACGTCCGACGGCCCGATCGGCGCCGCCTCCCCCAGGTGGTTCCGCCACGTCGAGCCCTGCACCGAGTGCCACAGCCGCGCGACGGCGTCGGCCTCCTGCTGGCTCTTGTCCGCGCAGGTGAGCTCGTGCTCGACCGGCAGTACCCGCAGACCGCTGCCCGACAGCAGGCCCTCCCCCAGCACCGACACCGGGTCGCGGCCGTCGGCCGCCTCCAGCCGGCCCTCGTACGCCAGATGAGACACGAAGCGGGTGAGGTCCGGGTGCATCCGGTACGACCGGTCGAGGAACACCCCACGGTCCTCCGGGATCGTCGCGTGCCCGTCGAGCAGGTGCTCCAGCGCTGAGGCGCCCGACGGGCCCGGGTGCACTGCCTGCGAAGGCTGGGCCAGCTGCTGCGGGTCGCCCAGCAGCACCATCGACTTCGCGCCCCGCGCCACCGCGACGGCGTTGGCCAGCGAGAACTGGCCAGCCTCGTCGACCACCAGCACGTCGACGGCCTCGGCCAGGTCCGCCCGAGTCCAGAACCACGCCGTCCCGCCGACCAGGTTCGCGTCGCCCCTCACCAGCGCCGCCGCCACGAACCCGTTGTCCGACGACCACGCCACGTCGTCGGAACCGCAGTGCTGGCTCTCGTCGCACTTCTGCAGGGCCGGCCGCCCCACCGCCTTCAGCAGGTTGCCGATCACCGCGTGGGAGGTCGCCGTGACGCCGACCTTCCTCCCCGCGTCCAGCAGCTCCCGTATCAGCGCCGCGGCCGCCGTCGTCTTGCCGCTCCCCGGCGGGCCCTGGATCGCCAGTACCTCGCCGTCCAGCGCCAGGCCGAGCCGCACGATTGCGTCGGTCGTCGTCTCGCCCTCGCGCAGCGGCGTTCCCGCGGGAACGCGCCGCTCGACCAGCGCCTGCCCGAGGCAGTCGCGACCAGCGAGCACGTCCTCACCCGTCGCAGCGATCGCCGCACGCAGGCTCGCGGTGTTCAGCGGCCCGGCGGGCCCCAGCCCGCGCGGCAGCGGCGGCTCCGCCGCGGTCGTCTTGAGGACGAGTCGACATGTCGCGATGTCGAGCTCGACCACCGTGCCGGCCCGCTTCGCGGTATCCACGTCGAGCGCGTCCTCCCCGGCGGCCACCTTCGTGTCCTGCACCGGGAACGAGTACTCGTACAGGTGGCTCCGCTTCTCCGGCCCGAGGTACCGCTCAAACGTCAGCCCGCCCAGCGCCGTCCCGTCGCGCTCGAGCTCCTCGGCGTCGAGATCCTGCAGCCGGTAGACCTCCCACCAGGCCGGCCGGTCCTCGCGGCGGTGCCAGCCCACGAGGTCACCGAGCAGCGGATGGCCGGCGTCGTGCAGACGGGCGGCCAGCTTCAGCTCGTCGGCCTGCGCCTGCGTCACCTTGGCGTCCGGCGCCTTCACCTCGACCGTGGGCCGCGGCAGCAGCCCGTGCGCCGCCTCCAGCTCGGCGCGCTGCTGCTCCAGCCAGTCGTGCAGCTCCCGGGTCGAGTCGACGTCCTCCTTGTTGTACGACTCGATCGAGGCGAGCTTCGCGGCGTCGCCGTCGACCAGCCACTGCTCGTAGACGAGCACGCTGCCGAGCCCGGTGGCCACCTCGCCCTCGTGCGCCCGGCCGTAGAACGCCTCGACCTTCTTGATCGAGTACGACTCCTTGCTGATCCGCATCGACTGCCGGACGACCGGATAGAGGTCGACGAACCGCTCCTCGCGCAGCAGCTGGTCCAGCTCAACCTCCCGGACGCCGTAGGTGCCGGTCAGCCGCTTGAGCGCGGTCACCTCGTAGGGCGCGTAGTGGTAGACGTGCATCGCCGGGTCGGCCTGCGCAGCGGTGACGATCCGGTCGATCAGGTCGGCCACCATCAGTTTCTCCGCCGGCCGATCGTGCGCCCACAGCGGCGTGGACGCGCCCGAGCGGTCGCCGAGCCCGGCGAGGTACTCGATGCCGGCGCCGTCCTCGAACCAGGGGTCGCCCTCGAAGTCGAGGTACAGGTCGCCGGCCGACGGCGGCGGCAGCCGGAGCAGCCCCATGCCGTCGACCGGTGGCAACAGCGTCCGCGACGGCAGCGCCGTCCGGCGCTCCCTCAACTGCTCGTCGGCCTGCTGCTGCAGCCGGGTCCGTGCGTCCGTTCCGATGCCCGAGGCCTTCAGCTGATCCGGAGACGCCGTCGCCAGCGACTCCAGCGTCGGGATGCCCGCCGTCCGCAGCGCGTCCCGGTGGTCGCCGCGCATGCCGGCGACCAGACCGAGATCGTCGGCCTGTCGCAGCTCGCCGTTGCAGTGCGACGCCCAGCGGCACTGTTCGCAGTAGCCGATCGGCGAGGGGCCCGTCTCCGGCGGCGCGGCGACGAAGGTCTCCAGCCGGGCCCGCGCGCGGCGGGCGTACGCGGCAACGTCGATCAGCCGCCACGGCCGCGACTCGCCGTCCCCGGTGACGACGTGGATGAACTCCGGCGCCACGCCCTGCAGCTCAGTGAGCCGCTCGGCGTACGTGGCCATCTGCAGCAGCGCCGCGACCTTCAGCTTCCGCGCGAGCTTGGTGTCGGCGATCTCGTACGACCAGTCGCCGAAGGCCGGGGACGGCGTCTCGACGCGAAGCAGGAAGTCGGCCTGCCCGCCCCAGGCGCCGTCGAAGAAGGTCCCCTGGTAGACGACGTCGACGCCACGGCGCATCGCCTCGACGGTCTGCGCCTCCGCGCGCCGGCGGCCCTCGGCGTCGAACGCCGTCTCGATCTCGGCGACGGACTTCCCGGCGGCGACCAGCGAGGTGAGGTACTTCTTCTCGTGCTCGAGCCCGCGGTCGAAGACGAACCGCAGCTCCTCCGTCGTCTCGACGTCCGGAGCGGCCCACTCCCCCACCGCCACGCCGAGGTCGAGCCGGGTCAGGTGCGCGCACTCCTGGTGGGCGGTCAGGTCGGTCGGGCTGAGCACCAACCGCCCGTCGAGTCGCTGCATCGCCCGTTCCTCCCCGATCGCCGCCGTCCGGCCGCCGCGGACGACTGTGCCTCGCCACAGGCGTACGGGATGCCACTGACACGAATCGGCCGCAGCGCGGCCCCGAGGTCCCGTGTCACCCGTCCGTGCGATCGGCGCCCGCGGCTCCCTGATCAGACATCGTCGAGGGGAAGCTCGCCTTCCTCATCGGTCCCGCTGGGCCGAGCGCCAGCACGGATGGCCGCCGCCAGTCCCTGACGCGTGGACGCCAACCAAGCCGTCATCTGCTCCACGACCTCGTGCTCCAGGGCGCCGGCCTGCAACGGGACCGGCATGGCCACGCCTCCTCGGTAGTCCACGACCTGCGACGGGAACGCCCGGCGCGCGACCGGAGCACCACTACCGAAGGACAGCCAGGCCGGCGAGCGGCCGTGCTCACCCCACAGGCCGAGACTCAGCCGCAGGGTGCAGATGACCTCGCCCAGGTTCATGCGGAGGCCGTACGCGAGGGGACCTCCTTCGGTGATGGTGTACCGCTTTCCCTTCGTGGCGATCCCGTCCCGCACGGCTGCGCTGTGAACTGCCTGGAGCAGGCCCGCGAGATGGCGGATCCGTCGCGGCGTCTCCTGATCGCTGCGCTGCTCGTCCGACCACGGGACGAACATGGAGTTGTCCACCTGCTCGACCAGCGCCAGCAGCTGCCGCGCGTCCTCAGCAACACCGCTGTCCGAGAGGCGGGCGAGCGGCTCGACGACGTCGCGCCAGCTGGCCAGACCGACGACCAACCCGGCGTCCGCGTCCCAGAAGTGCCACCCGCTCACCTGCCGGCCGGCAACCAGGTGGTGCTGCTCCTGGAGTTCGCCGACGAGGCCGGCGATGCGCCTGGGCGGGACGACGTAGACCAGGACGCCGATGTGCGCCGACGACGCGTCGCCCTCGGTGTGCTGCCTGCGCATCCGCTCGAGGTAGGCGCCGGAGAGCTGCGCCTTGGTGAGACCGGCCCAGAACTTGCCCTCCACCTGGAGCACTTCACGGGTGCCGTCGCGGCCCACGATGTCGGGCCGCCCGTCGGAGTCGCCGGCCTGCGTGGAGAACGTGAGGTCGGCCGGCAGATCCGGTGCGCCGGCTCGGACCTTGGCGATGAGGGCCGCACCGGCAACCGGGTTCTGCAGAAGAAGCCCCAGCCCCTCGGTCGCGGCCAGCTCTCCGTTGAGCGAACCCATCCGCCGCGCCAGCTGCGCAAGTAGTGACATACGCAGGATGTTTCCGCAGGGCGCAGCGACGCACGGTAGCCACACCGCGGAACCGAGAGGTGCCGTAGGGACCTCCGTTGAGAGTGGGTGCTTCCAAGGGGACAGCGGACGACCTGAAGCGAAAGGTGGCGCCAGGCTGATGTCGCCTGGCACCACCTGTTCGATGTCCTACTGCGCCGACACGTGCGTGTGGGCTACTCGCAACCGATGCCGTCCCCCTCGCGATCGAGGTGCCTGCCGTAGCCGGGGTCACCGACCCGGACAGGAGCAGCGCCGGCCGCACGTGCTGCATCGCAGTTCTTGTAGTACGTGGAGGCGGGCGCCTGCGGCTCGGCTGCGGCCGGCGCTGGTGCGGCCGGCGCTGATGCGGCAGGGGCAGGCCGCGTCACAGCCTGGGAAGGCTGCGCGGCCGCTGCCTCCCGCGCCGCGAGCTCCGCCTCCCGCTGGTCGAGCAGTGCCTTCTGCCCCTCCAGCTCCGCCATCCGCTGCGCGAGACGCGCCTCGCCCTCGTCGGTCGCCTGCCGGATCTTCGCCTCGGCCTCCGCGACCTGGTCCGTGAGGTCGTCGGCCTCCTGCTGCTTTTCTGTCAACTCGCTCTGGAGCGTCAGATACGCCGGCGACGCCTCGACGTCGGATTCGCCGCCGGATCCACCGACCGCCACGCCGATGAGAAACGCAAAGAGCGGAACGACCACGGCCGACGCTGCCAGCAGAGTCCGTCGCCTGGTCGGCTCCAGGCGACCGAAGGCCGCTCCGATACGGGAGCCGAGCGTCGTCGGCTTGACGCGGCGAAAGGTCAGCTCGGTCCGCAGCAGGCCCTGGTCCCGGCGGTCGACCTCCCAACCGTTCTTGCCCCACTTCGCAATCGTCTTGTCCTCGGTACCGCGGATCGCCTGCACGGAGGTGAACTCGTACTCCACGTCGTCAACCACAGCCGGGACCGTAAACACGAAGAATCGAGCCCCGACGGTGCCGCTCGGGCGGCGTCGAACCATTTCTCGTTCTGCGGACCCGGCAGCATCAGCGACCACTTGCCTCACCACCGGTATCAGGGCGGCCGTTCCTCCGGCTTCGCTAGACTCGGCGGCGTTCAGAACGTGTAACTACCTGCTGTCGGCCTCGCCGGCGGATCAAGGCGGCACGCCCGATCCGCACACACCGAGGTCATGACGCTCCCCCGACTCACCGAGTCCCCGCTCGTCCGCTCCGCGGGCTCCGCCTACTTCCCGATCGCCTTCATCGCGCGGCTGCCGTTCGCGATGATGGTCGTCGGGCTGCTCACCCTCGTCGTCGCCGAACGCGACTCCGTCGCCCTCGGCGGGCTCAACGCCGCCGTCGCCGGCATCGGCACCGCGCTCGCCGGACCGCTCCTGGGCGCCGCCGCCGACCGGCTCGGCCAGCGCCGGGTCCTCGTCCCGCTCGGCCTGCTCAACGCCGCCCTGCTCGGCGCCTTCGTGCTCGTCGTCGGCAGCAGCGCTCCCGACTCCGCCGTGCTGGCGCTGTCGGTGCTCATCGGCGCCAGCGCGCCGCAGGTCGCCCCGATGTCGCGCACCCGCCTGGTCGCGATCATCACCAGGCACGTCGCACCGCACCGCCGGGAGAAGCTGCTCACCGGCACCATGGCGTACGAGTCCGCCGCCGACGAGATGGTCTTTATCGTCGGCCCTTTCCTCGTGGGGCTGCTGGCCACCGCGATCGCCCCGTGGGTGGCCATCGCCGGCGCCGCCGTACTGACCGCCGTCTTCGTCACCGCCTTCGCCCTGCACCCCACCGGCCGGCTCCAGCCGCTCACGGCCGAGCAGCACGCGACCCGGGGCCCGGCCCGTGAGCTACTGAGCCGGCAGCTGGTGACCGTCGTCGTCGGCACCCTCGGCGTCGGCGTCTTCTTCGGCGCCACCCTCACCAGCCTCACGGGCTTCCTGGCCGCCACCGGCGACGGCGACCGCGCCGGCCTTCTCTACGGCGTCATGGGCATCGGCTCCGCCGCGCTGGCCCTCGGCTCGGCGGCCCTCCCCCAGCGGTTCACCGCGAAGGCCCGCTGGCTCGTCTTCGGCTCGGTGCTCCTCGCCGCGGCGGTCGGCTACGCGACGGCCCGCTCCGAGAGCGGCTTGCTGATCGCCCTCGCCGTCCTCGGGCTCGGCATCGGTCCCACACTGGTCGCGCTCTACAGCCTCGCCGCGGCGTTCAGCCCGGCCGGCCGCTCGGCGACGACCATGACCATGCTCGGTTCGGCCGTCGTCGTCGGCCAGGCGGTCGCCTCCGCTCTCACCGGCGCCGTCGTCGACCGGTGGGGTGCCGAGGTCGCGATCGCTGCCCCCGCGCTGGCCGCCGCGCTCGTCGTCGTCGCGGCCCTCGCCCACCGGGCGCCGGCCCCGCGGCTGGCCGAGCCGGTCCGGGAACTCGTCGACGCCTGACGGACCGCGCCCGCGGCCGTTGACAGCGCTGCCGGGCTGAGCAGCATGGCCCCTGCGGCGACGCCGCCCGGGCGCCGCCCGCCATCCGAGAGGAGGGCGGCATGTACGCCCGATCCACCACTGTTCTGGCCGACCCGCAGCGCATCGACGACGGCATCGCCTACATCCGCGACGAGGTCATGCCCGCCGTGCAGAGCATGCCCGGCTGCATGGGGACGTCCATGCTCTGCGACCGCAGCTCCGGCCGGTGCATCGTCACCACCAGCTGGGACTCCGAGGAGTCGATGAGCGCCAGCAGGGACGCGGTGATGCCCATGCGGGAGCGCGCCACCGACGTGATGGGCGGCAGCTTCGAGGTCCAGGAGTGGGAGATCGCCCTGCTGCACCGGGCCCATCAGGCACCCGAGGGCGCGTGTTGTCGCGTCACCTGGACCCGCGGCGACGGCGCCCGCATGGACGAGATGACCGAGACCTTCCGCACCGGCATCGTCCCGCGCCTGGACGACATCCCTGGCTTCTGCAGCGTCAGCCTCATGATCGACCGGCAGTCCGGTATGAGCGTCCTGACCGCCACCTACGACGACCGCGCCGCACTCGACGCCTCCGCGCAGACCGTGCGGGGCATGCGCGAGCAGTTCACGCAGCAGACGGGCACGGAGGTGGTGGACATGGCCGAGATGGAGCTGGCCATCCACCACCTGCGCGTCCCCGAGATGGCCTGAGGGACGGCGGCCGGCGCGGGCGTGCGGCCCGCGCCGGCCGACACCAGTCAGACGCCGAGGTGCGCCAGCGCCTGCAGCAGCAGCGTCGCCTGGCCGTTCATCAGCTCGCCGAGCACCACGGGGTCGCGCGCCTCGAGCGGCGAGAACCAGGTGAGCTCCAGCGCGTCCTGCTGCGGCGCGCAGTCGCCCTCGACCGGCACCACGTAGGCCAGCGACACCGCGTGCTGGCGCGGGTCGTGGAACGGTGTCACGCCCGGCGTCGGGAAGTACTCGGCGACGGTGAACGGCTGCGGCGCGGCCGGGATCCGCGGCAGCGCCAGCGGCCCGAGGTCCTTCTCCATGTGCCGGAGCAGCGCCGCCCGGATCCGCTCGTGGTACAGCACGCGGCCGGAGACCAGCGCCCGCTTGATCTGCCCGTCCTCACCGGCCCGCAGCAGCAGCCCGACGGCGATCACGGTGCCGTGGTCGTCGACCCGCACCGGCACGACGTCGACGTACACGATGGGCAGCCGCTCGCGCGCGGCGTCCATCTCCTCGCGGGAGAGCATGCCGCCGCCGGTCGCCGTGTTCAGCTCGGTCATGGGGACTGTCTACCTCAGGCGGATGTCGGCACCCGGTCCTCGGTCCGGCGGCGGACCGAGCGGACGGTGCGGACGGCGGCGTTGCGGGCCAGCTCCCGGATCGGGCCGGTGTCCCAGATCGGCCGCGACGGCTCCTCGACGGCGGCCGGCGCAGCAGCGGCCGGCGCCTGCGTCCGGGCGGCGACCTCGGCCAGCGCCGCCCGGCGCCGCGCCAGGATCGCCTCCTTCTGCCGGTCGACCCGCTCCTTCTCCGCCATCACCAGAAGCTCCTCCTTGGCGATGGCGACGGTCTTGCGCGACTCCTGCGCCAGCTCCTCGATCTCCACGTCGCCGGTGTCGCGCAGGGCGGCCAGCTTGTCGTAGGCGGTCGGTGGGCTGAAGTTCAGCAACATCTTCATGAGCACCGGGAGGATCTCCACGCTCATGAACAGCAGCGAGAGCATGAACTGGGCGGCGGCCATGGTGCCGTTCTTGTCGCCCAGCCGGTCCAGGGCCTCCAGCCGCATCAGCAGCCCGCCGGTCCCCTGGTTGGTCGCGTCGAACTGCGCCTGCAGCCGGTCCTGCTCGGCGGTCAGACGCTCCAGCTCGGCGCGGTCGGTCTCCAGCGACGACGCGGCCAGCGACGCGCTGCGCGACTCGGCGGCCGAAGCCGCGGCCACGGCGTCGTCCAGCGCCGCACGGGCGGCCACCACGACCGCCGCCTGCGCGTCGGCCGCCTGCCGCGCCTCGATGTAGGCCTGCCCGGTCCCGGCGTCCCCGGTGCCGCACGAACCGTCCAGCTCGCACTGCGCCTTCGCGTCCAGCTCGCGCGCGGTCGCGACCTCGGCGTCCAGCGCCGTCTGCTTGGCGGTCACGTCGGCCCGCACCACCGCGAGCCCGGTATCGGCCACACCGCCGCTGGCCACCACCGCCTCCGACGCGGCGATCCGCTCCTCCAGCTCCGGCAGGTGCGCGAAGCGGGCGTCGTCGGCCAGCGAGGCGCGGTAGGCGTCGCCCTGCTCGGCCTGCATCGTCACGATCTCGGTGTCGATCTCCTTGGCGAAGATCTGCATGGTCAGCGGCGTCGCGATGACCACGCCCAGCACCAGCGCCAGCCCCACGCGTGGGACGGCGAGCACCAGGTTCCGCTTCAGCGACGAGTCGTGCGCCATCCCGACCATGAGCATCCGGTCGAGGTTGACGACGACGAGGCCCCAGCCCAGCCCGATCAGCAGCGCCAGCGGCCACCACGCGCCGAGGGCCATGTGCACCGCGAAGGCCATCGACACCAGCGCCAGTCCACCGGTGCTCAGCAGCACGCCGCCCAGCGCCACGAACTTGGCGCGGGCACCCGGCGCCGCCTCCAGCACGTCGGGCCGCGCGCCGGCCAGCACGGCCAGCTTGTTGCCGATCCGCCCTCGTCGGAACCTCATGCAGTGCCACACCCCCGGCGACGGGGATCGCGAATATCCGTCGCCTCAGCTGGAGTTATCGGCAGCCGCCCGGCCCCCCGGGACCGGTCACGGGGCGTGGCCATGTCGCCGAACCGGTCGCCGCCGTGCCGGAACCCGTTCCCAGGAGGACGGCGGTCCAGCACAGTGGGCGGCGACGGCACCGGCGCCGTCGATTCCAGGGGGAGCACCGCATGCACGCCCGATCGACCACCTTCCGCGGCCGGCCCGGTGCTCTCGACACCGGCATCGCCCACGTCCGGGACGACGTCCTGCCCGCCGTCCTCCAGATCGAGGGGTGCGTCGGCCTGTCGATGCTCGTCGACCGGCACACCGGGCTGTGCGTCGTCACCACCTCCTGGGACGACGAGGAGGCCATGCACGCGAGCGCCGAGGCGATCGGCGGCATCCGCGACCGGCTGTCCCGGACCCTCGAGGGCGCCGTCGACGAGGCCGAGATCGCCGAGTGGGAGGTCGGCGTTCTCCACCGCATGCTCGGGACGCCGGAGCACGCCGCCGCCCGCGTCATCTACACGAGAGGCCCGCTCGGCGCGGCCGACCGCATCGTCGAGCGCTTCCGCAGCCACATCGTCCCGCGGGTGCACGAGCTCTCCGGGTTCTGCAGCATCAGCCTCTTCGTCAACCGCGAGAACGGCCGCAGCGCGATCACCACGGTCTACGAGGACCGCCAGACCATGAACCGCGCCAAGGGCCAGGCGCAGGCGATGCGCGAGGAGTTCACCACCCACCTCGGCATGCAGATCACCGAGGTCATCGAGTTCGACGTCGCCCTCGCCCACCTGCGGGTGCCCGAGACGGTCTAACGCGCGGGCCTCGACCTCTCCGACTGAGGTCACCGCGGTTGCCGGGCCGCCTGCGACACCCCGATCGGATCGCACTTCGGCTCAACGAGAACCAGATCGTGCAGCATGCCTGCCGTGCAGCACCCCGACTTCTACGCCGCCATCGTCACCCTCACCCCCGTCTTCCTCGCCGCGGGCCTCTACGCCCTGCGAGAGGACTTGAGGAAGCCCGGGGACAAACTCGGGCGACCGGCCACTGCACTGCTCCTCTTGGCAATCCTTACCTTCGTCGGCGGCCTTCTCGTGCTTGGCGAATTGACTGACTTCTCAGATTCCGCGTGGCTGCGCTGGCTCTTCGTCAGCGCGTCGGTAGCGCAACTCGCGATTGCCGCCATCGGCTTTCTCATGCAGGCGACGGCAGGCGGCGAGGATGTGGGCCGCCAAACGGCAAGCGAACAGCGAGTGGAGCACTCCACCGGTCGGCGCGGGAAGCGGGCCAAGTCGGCTCGGCGGCGGTAAGGCCTTCGCGACAGCGACGTCCCCTCACTCACCGATCCGTTTCAGGCTGGCTGAGCGTTAGCGCGCGGGCGGCACCCAGCCGGCGGCGAGCTTGTCGTAGACAGCCTGCAGGGCGGCCAGCGGCGAGAGGTGCAGTTCGTGCTGCATCCGCTGCACCTCGGCGAGGACGGCGTCCCAGTGCCCCGACGGCGTCGCCTCCCGGAGGCGTTTCCGCGTCTCGGCGAGCTCGGCGGTCACGCCGACCACCTGGACGGGCCTGCGCGGCGACGGCACGGATCCGACGGGCTCGACATCCATGGCGGCACAACCTAGGGGCCACCGACGCCCGGGCGGAAGGCCTCCGCGAGCGCCGGAGCTGCGACGATGGGTCCTCCGACGAGGGAGGCCACCGGTGGACGACGCCCAGCTGGTGCTGCCCAGCGCGGGACCGGAGCCGATCCCGCTCGACACCGCCCTCGCCGCGGTCGTCGGCTACGCGCGGGGACGGCGGCCGCTGTACTTCCGTGCACCCAACGCCCGCACCGGGCGGTGGGCGGAGATCCCCGCCTTCGGCTACGAGCGGTTCGACCGCCGGCCGCGCTCGACCGGCCCGCTCGACGAGCCGGACGTCCTCACCGCGGAGGGCCTGCACGGCCGGCTGGACCCCGAGGCGTGGCAGGCGACGAAGAGAGCCCTCGCGGACGTCGGGCCGCTGCTGGACGCGGTGGCCGAGTCCGCCGCCGGGCGCCGGTTCGAGGACCTGCCGGACGACGAGTTCTCGGTGCTGGCCGAGCCGGGCACCGTCGGGGCGGCGCTGCGCCGGCTGCGCGAGGCGACCGACCGCGCGGTGTCGCCGAAGCACGTGAACGCGGCCCTGCACCACCGCCGTCCCGACCTGGTGCCGCTGCTGGTCCGCACCACGCGGTGGCAGCTGCTCCCCCACGTGCGCGAGGGGGACAGCGGCGTGGAGGCGGTGGTCCACCGCGAGGTCAGCGGCAACGCCGCGGCGTTCGCCCGGCTAGCGGCGGAGCTCGGCGCGCGGGACGTCGAGCTGAGCGCCGTCCGGCAGCACGACGTCCTGCTCTGGCTCAGCGCGACCCTGCGGCTTTCAACGGCGGTGCAGCTGGGTCAGGCGGAGGTCCACCCGGGGTCGCGGCCGGTCTGACCGAGCAACCGGTGGAGCACCGGCGCGTCCTCGCGCACCTCGACCACGGGCCCGTAGATCGCATCGCGCATCTCCGGCGCGTTCGCCGCGAAGTCGACGCCGTAGTCCAGGCAGGCCTGCGTGCTCGCCGGGTCGGCCCGGTAGTCCTGACCGGTCGCGGCCGCGAGGTCCCACCCGTGGACGAGCACCTCGTTGAGCGCGATGAGGCCGACCGCGCTCGCCGGCAGGTCCAGGCCGGCGATCACGGTCCGCCCCTCCCACGCGCCGGGCTCGCGCCAGGCAGCGGCGAGCGCGTCGAGCTGCTCCGGCAGGCGCGTCCGCCAGTCCTCTGCGAGGTTCGCGGCGTCCGGGTACGGCCCGGGCGGCTGGGGCACCTTCCCCGCCGCCTCGGCGAACGCGTGAGTCAGGCCGACGAGGTGGTCGAGCAGCGCGGCCACGTTCAGGTCGGCGCAGGGCGTCGGGTGGCACAGCTGGTCGGCCCGGACGCCGGCCACGATGCGGGCGACCTCGGCGGTCTGCGGGCCGAGGTCGAGGGTCGTCGTCTGCATGCCGGTCAGGACCGGAGGGGGCGGCGGAACTCATCGGCGGTGCGGCGGCCGGCCCACCCGAGGAGGACCAGCGCGAGACCGACGACGAGGAAGGTCGCCTGCATCGCCGGGAAGGTGAAGCCCAGGGCGGCAAGCTGACCCAGCATCCAGAGCACGAGCACGGCGCCCACCAGCGTCGTCGCCGTCCAACCGCGGGCGTCACGGCGCAGCAGCAGCACGATCGGCACCAGCGGGAGCACACCGAAGAGCACGACGAGGGCGATCCCGGGCAGGGCGAAGTCGTCGAGCAGCGGCCAGTCGGGCAGCTCCGCTGCCGTCATCCCCATCCCGCCGCCGCTCGGATCGGTGACGAAGCTCAGCCCGCCGAACCACCCGCCGCCGACCAGGACCGCCAGCGCGGCCAGCGTCGCGCCACGCAGGACTCCCATGCCCCGGCATCCTGGCGCACGGAGGACCCCGTGTTGCCATCGCGCCGCGTCACGACGAGCCTGCGGAGGTGAGCGATGCCTTCGACCTCCGCCGGTTCGTCGACGCCCAGGCGCACACCTACGACCAGGCGCTGGCCGAGCTGCGCGCCGGCAGCAAGCGCAGCCACTGGATGTGGTTCGTCTTCCCGCAGATCGCCGGGCTGGGCCGCAGCGGCATGGCGCAGCGCTTCGCCATCTCCGGCCTCGACGAGGCGCGCGCCTACGTGCAGCACCCGACGCTGGGCCGCCGGCTGGTCGAGTCCGCCCGCGCCCTCACCGCGATCGACACCGAGGACGCCGAGCAGGTCCTCGGGCCGGTCGACGCCCAGAAGCTCCGCTCGTCGATGACCCTGTTCGCGCACGCGGCCCCCGAGGAGCCGGTGTTCCGCGAGGTCCTCGACCACTACTTCGGCGGAAACGAGGACGACGCCACGACGTCCCGGCTCTAGCCTCCGGCGCCGTGAGCTACGACGCCCTGGCCGAGAGCGTGCGCCTGCTCGACGGGGCTCGGCTCCCCGACGTCGCCCGGCTCAGCCGTCGCATCCGGCACCTCCCCCTGGCGGTGGACCGGGACGGCGAGGTCGCCGTGACGATGTTCCTGCGCCGGGGCGTCAGCGGCGTCCCGCTGGTGGAGACGCACGTCCTGGCGCGGACGGGCGGCACGTGGCGGGTGCTCGGCGGGGGCGGCGGACCGGCGTACGCCGTGCTCGAGCCCCGACAGCCGCTCGCGGACCTGGGCGCCCCGGCGGTCAGCCACGGCGGAGGCGGCGTCGCGAGCTCGGGCGACCGCCCGTGGCGCAGGAGCGACTGGATCTCCTACGCGGAGCTGGAGGCCGCCGCGGAGGTCGCCGCCCTGCGCGTCGGGAGCAGGCTCCTGCCGGTTCCCGGGCACGGCTGCGCGATCGTCGTCTGGCGCCGGGAACCGCCGGCCGTCGACGCCCTCGACGCGTCGGGTGCCGTCCTGGGCGCCGTCGACCTCAACCGGCCACCGGGAGGGCGTGCACCAGGTCGGCGATCTCCCGCTTGACCGCGTTGAACTCCGGAGACGTCACGTCGCGGTCGGCGAGCTCGACCGGCACCACCCGGCTGACGTGCCCGGGCACCCCGTGCGAGGCGCCGCCGGTCATCACGACCACGCGGTCGGCCAGGTACACGGCCTCCTCGATCGAGTGCGTCACGAACACGACGGTCGTCTGCGTCTCGGCGTGGATCCGCTTGAGCTCCGCCTGCAGGTCCGAGCGGGTCAGCGCGTCCAGGGCGCCGAACGGCTCGTCCATCAGCAGCAGCGACGGGTCGTTGGCCAGCACCCGCGCGATCGCCACCCGCTGCTGCATCCCGCCCGACAGCTGCGAGGGGTACCGGTCGGCGAACCGGGTCAGCCCGACCGCCCCGATGAACCGGTCGGCGACCCGCGCGGCGTCGTCCTTCGGGAGCTTCTTGCGCCGCGGCCCGTACAGCACGTTCTCCCGCACGGTCAGCCACGGGAACAGGCCGTAGTCCTGGAAGACGACGCCGCGGTCGGGCCCGGGCCCGGTGACCGGCGCGCCGCCCACCTCGACCGTCCCGCCGGTGGCCGCATCGAAGCCGGCGAGGATGCGCAGCAGCGTGCTCTTGCCGCAGCCGCTGGCCCCCACGACGGCGACGAACTCCCCCGACGCGATGGCCAGCGACACCCCCGCCATGGCCAGCACCTCCCCGCGCGGGGTCGCGTACGCCTTGCTCAGGTCATCCAGCCGGACGTCGGCCGTCCGGCCCGCGGTCATGGTCACGAGCGGGCTCCTACTTGATCAGCGGACGGTCGCGGAACAGGACGCGGAAGACCAGCATCAGCAGCCGGTCGGAGAGGAAGCCGGCGATCGCGATGCAGATCATCCCGACGACGATCAGGTCGGTCCGGACGACGTCGCGCGCCAGGAAGATGGTCGAGCCGAGCCCGTCCGGGACGCCGGTCGTCTCGCTGAGCACGAGGATCACCCACGCCAGCCCGAGCCCGACCCGCATGCCGTTGACGATCGCCGGCGCCGCCGCGGGCAGGACGACGCGCAGCAGCGTGCCGGGCCCCGACGTCCCGAGCATCCGGGCGGCCTCCAGCAGCCGCTCGGGCACCTGCCGCGCGCCGCTGATCGTCCCCAGCACGATCGGGAAGAACGCCGACAGCGTGATCAGGAAGATCGACGCCTGGTCGCCGTAGCCGATGAGCAGCGCCACCAGCGGCACCCACGCGGTCGCCGGGATCGGGCGGAACAGGTTGATGGTCGGGTCGAACAGCGCGAACGCCGTCCGGAACCGGCCCATGACGATGCCCAGCGGCACGCCGATCGCCGTCGCCAGGGCGAAGCCCGAGGCCACCCGCGTGGCGCTGGCGCCCAGGTCGGTCCAGAGCAGCTGGCTGAACGCGTCGTCGTTGAGGCCGCCGAACGCGTAATCCCAGAGGGAGACGGCGACGTCCGAGGGGTAGGGCAGGTAGCCCATCCGGATGCCGAACGGCAGCTCCCACTCGTTCTGCCGGCCCACGTGCCAGACGATCAGGATCAGGATCGGGACCGGCAGCCCGAGCAGCACGGTGCGTGCCAGGTCGGCGCCCCGCCGCCGCCGTCGGGATCGGGCGGGCGGCGCCAGGGTCCCCTCGGCACCCGCGGGTGCGACGGCGGCGGCGGTGGTGGACACGGCTGCTCAGTTCTCCGGCGCGAACGCGGTGTCGATGATGTCCTCGACGGGCGGCGCCTCGTCGATCAGGCCGAGGCCGGCCATCTCGCCGGCGAGAGCCTCGACCTGGCCCTGGTACTCCTCGCTGAGGTCGGTGCGCAGCGTGAAGTTCTCCAGCGCCGACTCGAGCACCTCCTGGTCGCCGCCGAACTCCGCGACCATGTCCGGCAGCCACTCGTCGACGTTGTCGCTCATGTACTCCGTCGTCGCCACGTGGGTGTCGACGACCTTCTGCACCAGCTCCGGGTTCTCCTCGATGAGGGCGCCGCTGGTCGCCAGGCCGATGTTCACCTGGCCGATGGCGGTCGAGTACGGGTCGGCGATCTCCTCGGCGCCCGCGGCCTCGGCCAGGGAGACGCCGATCTCGACGCCGAAGAACGCGTCGATCGAGCCGCTGCCGAGCGCCGAGGCCAGCTCCGGCGGCGGGACGGCGATCAGCTCCACGCTCGCCGGGTCGACGTCCTCCTCCTCCATGATCAGCCGCAGCGCGACCTCGGGGGCGCTGCCCTGCACGTAGCCGACCTTCTTGCCGACCAGGTCGGACACCGAGTCGACGTCGTTGCCGACGAAGCCCCACCCGCCGTCCGCCGCCGACGCCACGACCTTGAGGTCGCGGTCCTGGGCGATCGACGAGATGGTCGAGGTGACGCCGGTGACGGCGAAGTCGACGGCGCCGGAGACCAGCGCGTCGGACAGGGACGGCGTGCTGTCGAGGACGACGACCTCGAACTCCACGCCGTCCTCGGCGTAGTCCTCGTAGAGGAACGGCGCGTAGAAGTGGGGCTGGCCGCGCAGCGTGCCGATCTTCACCGTCTCGGTCTCGCCACCTCCACCACCGCTCCCCCCGTCGGCGGCCGACGACTCGGAGGAGCAGGCGGCGAGGGCGACGACGGCGGCCGCCGAGGCGGCCAGGCCGATCAGGCGCTGCGCGGGACGGGAACTCATGGGACTCCTTCAGGAGGGGGCTCGCTTCCGTCCTGATCCCATCCGCGGTACCGGCGCGGCCCGTTTCCCGGCGATGACGCGTCTGTTAAGTCGTCCCCGGGCGTCGTGAGGCGTGCCACGCGGGCCACGTCCCGGTCGCCGCGGGACATCTGTATCTGGGGCCCGGGACACCTCTCTTCCTAGCGTCGACCGCGACCGATCCAGCCGAAGCACGAGGTGCCCGATGACCGCCGTCCTCGCCAGCCCGACCATCCCGAGCCCGCGCACGCCGGTCGAGGACGCGCCGCGCCACTCCGCCGCCGTCGCCTACCAGCGCGTGCTGCACCAGGCGGTCCGCCGCGAGTTCCGGATGCTGGCCGAGCTGGCGAGCTGGGCCCCGGCCGAGGACGCCACCCGCGCCGCCGACCTGACCGCGCACGCCGACCTGATCGCCCGCGTGCTGCTCCAGCACCACGCCACCG
Organism: Blastococcus sp. SYSU D00922; assembly: GCF_054050495.1. Taxonomy (NCBI): domain Bacteria; kingdom Bacillati; phylum Actinomycetota; class Actinomycetes; order Geodermatophilales; family Geodermatophilaceae; genus Blastococcus; species Blastococcus sp. SYSU D00922. Next base: position 59,774 of record NZ_JBJGZL010000013.1, on the reverse strand, counting down.
AGCGGGAGCTGCTGTGGCCGGCCCTGTTCCGCGGCCTGCCGGCGCGCGAGCAGGACAGCGCCCGCGACGCGGTCGCCTACTGGACCAGCCGGGCGGCGCTGCTGGACCACATGCTCCGCGACCTCTCCACCTCGGCCCGCCAGTGGGCGGTCGCCCCCACAGCCCCGTCGCGCAACGCCTTCGCCCGCGCCTGCAGCCGCCTCGCCGACCATGTCGACGCGCACCTGACCGCCGAGGAGCGCGACCTCCACCCGCTGCTCGGCCGCTACCTCACCGCTGCCGAGTGGGCCACGGTCAGCCGGGCGGCGACGACGAACCTGTCCGGCCGCGAGCAGCTGATCCTGCTGGGCCTGGCCCTCGAGGACGCTTGCGCCATCGACCGGGCCCGGCTCATGGCCGGCCTCGCCCCGGCGACCCGCACCGCGTGGCGCGTCGTCGGCCGGCGCAACTACCGCGCCACCGTCGTCCGCCTGCGCGGGGCCCCGCCGGCCGCGTGAGCCCGCTACCTTCCTGCCGGTGAGCGCCGGGGAGTTCGCCGACCTGCTGCGGGGATTCCGCGAACGCGCGGCGCTCACCCAGGAGGAGCTCGCCGCCCGCGCCGCGCTCACCGGCAAGGCCGTCGGCGCCTTGGAACGGGGCGAGCGGCGGCGGCCGTACCCGCACACGATCCGCGCGCTCGCCGACGCCCTCGGCCTCGACGACGCCGACCGTTCGGCGCTCTCCGGGGCGGCTCGACCAGCGCCCGCCGCGGTGCTGCCCGCCCCCGCGGTCCCGCTCATCGGCCGGGACGCCGACCGGTCCGAGGTCGTGGAGCTGCTCCGCTCGGGCGCCACCCGGCTGCTCACCCTCACCGGGCCGGGCGGCGTCGGGAAGACGAGCCTGGTTCTGGACGTCGCCGGGGCGCTGGCCGCCGACTTCCCCGACGTCGCCGTGGTCGAGCTGGCACCGCTGAGCGACGCGTCGCTCGTCCTGCCCGCGGTCGCGCGGGCGCTCGGCGCGCACCAGCTCGCCCCTCCCCTGCTCGACTCGCTGGCCGGCTTCATCGGCGGCCGCCGGCAGCTCGTCGTCCTCGACAACGTGGAGCACGTGCTCGACGTCGCGCCGGACGTCGCCGAGCTGCTGCGCCGCTGCCCCGGCCTGGTCGTCCTCGCCACCAGCCGCGCCGCGCTTCGGGTGCGCGCCGAGACCGACCGCCCCCTCGACCCGCTGCCCCTGCCGTCCGGTGCCGACCCGGCGGCGGTCGCCGGATCGCCGGCGGTCCAGGTCTTCCTGGACCGGGCCCGCGCCGCCGGCCGGCCGATCACGCTGACCGGCGGGACGGCGGCCGACGTCGCCGCGATCTGCCGCCGCCTCGACGGGCTGCCGCTCGCCCTCGAGCTGGCCGCCGCCCACGCGCGCTTCCTCTCCCCCTCCGCGCTGCTCGACCGCCTCGACTCCGCCGTCAGCTCCCCGGTCACCCGGGACCTGCCGCCCCGCCAGCGCACGGTCCGGGCGACCCTCGACTGGAGCCACGACCTGCTCACCGCCGACGAGCAGCGCCTGCTCCGCCGGCTCTCCGTCTTCGCCGGCGGCTTCGACCTCGACGCCGCGCAGTCACTCGCCGACGACGACGTCGTCCCCGCCCTCGCCGGGCTGGTGGAGCAGTCGCTGGTGGTCCCGCAGGACGGCGACCGCTACCGGATGCTGGAGCCGATCCGGCAGTACGCGGCCGACCGGCTGGCGGAGGCCGGCGAGGCGGACCCGACGGCCGACCGCGCGGCCCAACACTTCGCCCGGCTGGCGGCGAGCGCCCGTGCGGGCCTCCGGGACGCCGACCAGGCCGCGTGGCTCGACCGGCTGGAGCGCGACCACGACAACGTGGGCGCCGCCCTGCGCCGGATGGCCGAGCACGACCCGGGGACGGCGGCCCGGCTGGGCGCCGACACCTGGCTCTACTGGGCGCTGCGCGGCCACGCCCTCGAGGGCATCGCCGCGGTGGAGCGCATCCCGGACGACCTGCCGCCGGCCGACCGCGCCGCCCGGCACCTGACCCTGGCGGGACTCCGGTTCGTCGCCGGCGACGTCCCTGGCACGGCCTGGGCGGCGACCGTCGCCGCGGACGCCGCCCGGACCGCCGGTGTGCACGACACCCTCGCCGAGGCGCTGGTGCTCGCCGCCACCGCGACGGTCTTCCTCGGCGACCTGGACGCGGCGGCGGGACACCTCGCCGAGGCCGAGGTGCTGGCGGAGGGCCGGTCGTGGGTCCGCGCGCACACGGCGATGGCCGAGAGCCAGCTGTTGTTCGGTAAGGGGGACGTCGCTGGAGCGGTGGCCGCCCTGGCCGAAGCGGAGCGGATCGCCCGCGAGCTCGGCAGCCCGTTCACGCTGGCGACCGTCCTGAACGTGCAGGCAAGCGTCGCCCTGGCCGCGGGCGACGACGCGGGCGCGCTCGGCCGCTGGACCGAGGCCGCCACGCTCGCGGCCGAGGTCCGCACCACCTGGACCCTCGCCTACGCCGTCCCGGGGCTGGCCGTGCTGGCCGCCCGCCGCGGCCAGTGGGAGCTCGCCACGCGGCTGTTCGCCGCCGGGTCGGCGACCGCGGAGGCGGCGTCGGTGGCGATCACCTACCCGCCGGACGTGGAGATGGCGCGGGAGTGGCTGACCGTCGTCCGGACGGAACTGGGCGAGGACGCCTTCCGGCGAGCCTGGGAAGGAGGGCGCGGGGTGCGCCCGGACGACGTCCCCGGGCTCGCCCGGGAGATCACCGGCCGTTCCGCACGCGGGTGATGTAGCGCTGGTAGCTACGGGCGAAGACGGTGCGCAGGAGGAAGCGGACCGGCGCCGGCAGGACGCTCAGCATCTCGACCTTCTCCTCAGGCGTGGCCTCCTCGAGCACCGCGCCGAAGAGGATCGGCAGCTGGCTGAACCTCATCTGGTCGCGGCCGTGCTGGCCCAGCTGCGCCCACTCCTCGGGCGTGATGTGGCGGGCGGCCAGCGGCAGGATCTCCCGCTCCTCCTCGTCGAGGTGCGGGAGCAGCGCCTCGCGGAGCGCGTCGAAGCCGGCGGCCACCTCCTCGGTGACGGCGGGGCGCGCCTCGGCCTCCCAGCGGTCGAGCGCCGGCTGGAGCTGCTCGAGGGCGTCGTGCACGCGCTCGTGCTGCTCCTCCATGCGGTTGACCAGCTCGGCGTCGGGCGGGCAGCGGTCGAGCAGCTTGGGCCAGAGCAGGTCGTCCTCGCCGGTGTGGTGCATGTGCAGGCCGGTGAGGATCAGCCGGCCGTGCTCGGCGAGGACGGCGGCGCGGGCGGTGTCGCCGGGGGCGACCTCGCGGACGAGCTGCGGGAGCAGCCGCAGCTCGCGGCGGAACACGCGGTGGACGACGACCATGTCGTGGACGTCGGTGAGGGTGGTGGCGCTGGTCTCGGTCATGGCATCGAGCCTGCTCAGAGGCCGGTTCTCTCGACACCCACACGGCTCCCACACCACCCCCACAGCCGGTCCGGGGGGTGCTGGTGTGAACCGGAACGGCATCGGGAACGCTGGGACGGTGAGTGACGACAACAGCGGGTCCGGTTACGTCGAGGCCGAGTACAAGCGCGACTCCAAGTACATCTCGGACCGGATCACCTCCGACGGGTCGAGCAACTGGCCCGTGGAGCCCGGTCGCTACCGCTTGGTGGCCGCGCGGGCCTGCCCCTGGGCGAACCGGTCGATCATCGTGCGGCGGCTGCTGGGCCTGGAGCCGGTCATCTCGATGGGGCTGACGGGGCCGACACACGACGAGCGCAGCTGGACGTTCGACCTCGACCCCGGCGGCCGCGACCCGGTGCTCGGGTACGAGCGGCTGCAGGAGGCGTTCCTCGCCCGCGACCCCAACTACTCACGCGGCATCACGGTGCCCGCGATCGTCGACGTCCCGAGCGGCGCCGTCGTCACCAACGACTTCCCGCAGATCACCCTCGACTTCTCCACCCAGTGGACCGCCTACCACCGCGAGGGCGCGCCCGACCTCTACCCCGAGCACCTGCGGGACGAGATGGACGAGGTCATGGAGCGCGTCTACCAGGAGGTCAACAACGGCGTGTACCGCTGCGGGTTCTCCGGCTCGCAACGGGCGTACGACAAGGCGTACCAGCGGCTGTTCACCGCGCTCGACTGGCTGGAGGAGCGCCTGGAGCACCAGCGGTTCCTGATGGGCGGCCAGGTCACCGAGGCCGACGTCCGGCTGTTCACGACCCTGGCGCGGTTCGACGCCGTCTACCACGGCCACTTCAAGTGCAACCGGCAGAAGCTGACCGAGTTCCCCAAGCTGTGGGCCTACGCGCGCGACCTGTTCCAGCTGCCGGGGTTCGGCGACACGATCGACTTCCCGCAGATCAAGGAGCACTACTACGTCGTCCACAAGGACATCAACCCGACGCAGATCATCCCGTCGGGTCCGGACACGTCGCACTGGCTGCTCCCGCACGACCGCGAGCAGCTGGGCGACCGACCGTTCGGCGACGGGACGCCGCCTGGTCCGGTGTTCGAGGGCGAGGAGGTCCCGGCCGACCACGGCCCGGGAGGCATCCCGCACCGCTGAGCCGCCTGTGGACAACGGCTGAGTGCGCCAGCCGGAACTGCCACGGTTCCGGCATGACGACGCTCCCGCCCCTCGCCGATGTCCCCGTCCGCTCCGCCGACGACCTCACCAGCCGCTGGACGCTGCTGCTCGAACCGCCGGTGTTCCGCGCGCGCAGCCTCTGGTTGGCCTGGCTGGGTCCCGACCGGCGGATGCTGCCGATCGTGATCCCGGTCGACGACGTCCCGCTGGTGCCGGAGCCGGCGATGCTCGAGAACCTGCGGCGACTGCACGACTCGCTCTTCGAGAGCCAGCTCGGCGGCGACGGGCACTTCGCGATGGCGCTCTGCCGGCCCGGTGAGCCGGTCGTCCGCGGGGACGACGAGGCGTGGGTCCAGGCCCTGTCCTCGGCGCTGGACGAGGGGCAGATCGACGGCACCTGGAGCCTGCACCTCGCGGCCGGGGGCCAGGTCGTGCCGATGGTCGAGGCGCCGAGCCGGCTCTGGTCGCGCTGACGGACGGGCGAGACGGCCGTTCACCCGATCGCGCGGTGGACGGCCGCTCTGTCCACAGTGAACGAGAAGGCCGCGTCTCGGACTGGCTACTCTCCGGCTGTGCGTGATCTTCGGGGGCTGCGTCGCACGGTCATCGGCGTCCTGGTCGGGACGGCGGTGCTGACCGGCTGCTCGGACAAGCAGGAAGCCAACGACACGCTGCCCTCGTCGAGCGCCGCGGAGACGACCGAGGCGCTCCCGCCGCTCGGCCCAGAGGACTTCCCGGTTCCCGACGAAGCCCGCACCAAGGACGCCGCAGGCGCGGAGGCATTCCTGCGCTACTACATCGAGCTCCTGAATCGCCTGCAAGCCATTCCCGCGGGAGAGCCGCTGCGCGAACTGAGCCCGGAGTGCGACACCTGTCTACGCATCGCCCGCGCTTTCGATGACGCAGCAGCGGCGGGCTGGACCTACGACGGAGGCGAAGTCTCGCTCAACGACGTCACGGCTCCGCAGTTGAACGGTGACACGGCTTCACTCGTCTTCGGGGCCCGCGTTGAGGCGCTGACTATCCGCGACTCCACTGGAGCGCCGATCCCTAATGGCGAGGAAGCCGTGTCACCGAACGCAGGCTCCGGAATGACTCTGGCGTGGTCACCTGAGCAGAAATCGTGGCTCGCAGCAGGGCTCACAATCGGATGAAGCGCTTCCTCCTGCCACTGCTGGCTATCGCGTGCTTCGCGACCTCATTCGCACTTGAGACGGGCACCGCACAAGCGTGCAACTCGATCCGTGGCTGCTCGGCTGGAGTGGGCGATGGCGCGGTGCAGGTTACCTATGAGGGGCCTGCTGTAGCGGGCGTGGTAGGGGCACCCGAATCCGAAGCGTCTGACTTCGCGTGGCGACTATTCGACCGCTGTCTCTCGGCCGCGGAATCCACGGGCTACTGCTCGCCTACCGACGTGCGCGCGTGTCCCCCCGCAGAACTGGGTCGGGTGGTCGGCTTTTTCGTCGTGGAGCGACGACCCATCGTTCGCCCGGATCTCATGTACGTGGATCCGGACACGCCCACCGGAGAACCACCGGCGCTGTTGCCTGCCCCGACTGGGGCGATGCCGGGCGATACGGTCGGTGACTGGCGGTTCCAGTCCGAGGGCTGCTTCGACATCACGCCGCTGAACCCGCCGCCGTCGCCTGCCGAGGTGTTCAGCTACTTCCAGCGCCTTCCGCTTCCCCAGCTGACCACTCAGCACCAGCCGCCGGGGAACGGGCTCACCGGACTGCCGGTCATCTTCTTCACCGACTCCCCCACGACGCAGACGTTCACCGTCGACATCCGCGGCTTCCAGGTCGTCATCGAGGCCACCGCCGAGCAATTCACCTGGCACACCGGCGACGCCACCGGCCAGATCGTCACCACTGATCCCGGCGCGCCCTATCCCGCCCAGACGATCGAGCACTCGTACCGGTCGGGCACCTACACCGCCTACCTGACCGTCACCTGGGGTGCGACGTTCACCGTCGACGGAAGCGCCGAGGCCGACGTCCCCGGCACGACGACGACCGACGGTCCCCCGGTGACCTTCGATGTCCTCCAGGCTCGGCCGGTGCTCACGAACCCGTACAACTGACTCGGGAAACGCCGCCCGGCGTCGTCAACGGTGGCCGCTGATCGATCGATCGAGCGGGGTGGCCGGGTCCTCGAACGTGCCCCACGTGCCGAAGGCCATCAGCCCGAGCGCGGCAGCGATGACGACTGCTGACTCGGCGACCTTCCTCAGCAGTCCCCGGCGCAGCACACGGCGATCCTGCCGACCGCTGGTCACCGTGCGTGACGCTCACGCGATCCGCCATCCCTCTCGGGGACACCGTCCACTCGTACGGGCGACGGCACCCGTCACTCACGGTCGGCGGTGCGGTCTCGACGCGTCCCCGTGACGAGGGGACCTCTGCTCCGAGCCCGTCGGGGCTGGACAGAGCCGAAAGTGCGAGTGACGCGCTGCCGTCGCCTCAGCCCTCGACGACCGCCAGCACCGCGTCGGCCAGCAGCTGCTGACCCTGGTCGGTCGGGTGCACGTCGTTCGGCAGCACCAGGCCCGCCGCGATCGAGTCGCCACCGGCCGCACCGGCCGCCGCCCGGAACGCCTCGTAGCCGTCCGCCACGTCGGCGTCGTACGTCGCAGCGAGCTGCGCGATCTGACCGCCCAGGGCACCGGTCGCCACACCGAACGCGTCCGAGTAGTTCAGCGCGTAGTACGTGACTACGACGATCTGGCCGTCGTAGCCGGCTTCGCCGCGCAGCGTCGAGAGGATCTGGTTGAGGTTCGTCTGCAGCGTCTGCCCGAGGTTCTGCAGCGCCGCGGCGTCCGAGCAGTTGGTCGGCGTCGTCCGCTGGCAGATGAACGCATCGTTGGCGCCGATCTGCAGGGTGACCAGCTCGATGTCGTCGTTCTCCTGCAGCGCCTGCACCGCGAAGTTCATCTGCGACTGGTCGAACGACTCGTACTGCACGTGCACCGGGTAGGCCTTGCGGTATCCGAAGTCGGAGTCGAGCGTGTTCTCGCACCCGTTGCTCTGCGCCGAGGCGTCCAGGAAGCTCGCCGTCGTCTCCCCCGGGCACGACGCGTTCAGCACCTCGAGGCCGAGCTCCTCACCGACCAGCTCCGGGTACCCGGTGAAGTTGTCGGCGTCCGGGAACTCCGCCGTCGCCCCACCCCGGTACCCGAACGGCACCGAGTCGCCGAGCGCGAGGTAGGCCCCGCTCTCCTCGACCGCGGAGGAGCCGGCCGCCGAGCCGCTCGAGGGCGAGGACTCCGACGAGCCGTCGTCCGACGAGCACGACGTCGTGACGAGGACGCAGGCCCCGAGCGCGACCGCGATCCGACCCAGCCGGCTTCCCATGTCCCTGCCTCCAGTCGCCCGCGAACCAGAGCGTCCGCGCGGCGGGCGCCACAGTAGGGGGACCAGCTGGGCACGCCCGCAGCGGCCCGCCGGTTCGGAGGCTCAGACGATCCGGATCCTCAGCCGGCGGAACCCACGCCCCTTGTTCTCCATCTTCACGACCTCCACCCGGCCCACCATCGACGTCGATGCGACATGGGTGCCGCCGTCCGCCTGCGTGTCCAGGCCGACGATGTCGACGATCCGCACCTCCTCGATGTCGGGCGGCAGCAGGTTGGTCGCCGTCCGGATGATGTCCGGGATCGCGAACGCCTCGTCCCGCGGCAGCGTCTTCACCTCGATCGGCCGATCGGCGGCGATCTCGGCGTTCACCGACTCCGCGATGCGGTCCTTGAAGTCGGGCGGCACCTCGGCGAGGTCGAAGTCCATCCGCGCGGTCAGCGGCTCCATGTTGCCGCCGGTCACCAGCGCGCCGAAGTCCCGGAAGACGACGCCGGTGAGCACGTGCAGTCCCGAGTGGGTGCGCATCAGCTGGGTGCGCCGCTCGTCGTCCAGCGCGCCGCGGACGGCGGTCCCGGGCGGCGGCACCGGGTCGCCCTCGACGGGAATCAGGTAGAGCTCGTCCCCCTTGCGCGTGCCGGCGATCCGGGTGCGGACGCCGCCCCACAGCAGCACGCCCTCGTCCGGCGGCTGCCCACCGCCACCCGGGTAGAAGGCCGAGCGGTCGAGCACGATGCCCTGCTCCGCGTCGGAGGACAGGACCGTCGCGTCCCATTCCCGGACGGTCGAGTCGGCGAGGTCCAGGCGGTGGGTGTGCCCGTGGTGGTCGGTCGCGGTCGTCACGAGGGCATGCTGCCCTCCCGCTGCGGGACGACGACAGGACCACGTCCGCCGAGTGGACCGAAACTGTCGTACGTGCTGGTTAGCGTCCAGCCATGGACGGCGACGAGGCACCCGAGGAGGGCGTGCCCGTCCACGTGCTGCCGGAGGATCTCGCACCGGCCCTGTCGGAGCTGGAACTCGTCGCCGACATCTGGGCGTCCGACGCCCGCGAGGCCCGGCACGTGGCCGAGCGGGCCGTCGCCCTCGCCCGGTTCGCCCGCCGGCGCCGTCGTGAGCGGATCCCGGAGTTCGGGCCGCGCGGTGGACCGGGGCTCGACAGCCGGCACCGCCAGCCGGCCTTCCTCGCCGACTTCTCCGAGACCCTGGTCCCGGAGGTGGCGCTGCTGCGCAACTGCTCGGAGCTCGAGGCCGAGCAGGTCCTGGTCGAGTCACTGATCCTCACCACGTCACTGCCCGGGACGTGGAGCGCGCTCTACGAGGGCCGGATCAGCGTCCCGAAGATGCGTGCGCTCGTCGACCTCCTCGGCACCGCGAAGCCCGCAGCAATCGAGGAGATCGAGTCGCTCGTGCTGCCGGCTGCCGAAGGGTGCACGGTGCCGCAGCTCCGCCAGCGCGTCCGCCGGGCCCTCGCCCGCCTCGACGCCGACGCGCTCGAGAGACGACGCCGGGAGCGGGAACTGCGCGCTGATGTCACCCACCAGGCGACGGGGGACGGCATGGGGCGCGTGGTCATCGACCTCCCCGTGTGGCGATCGGCCGCCTGCGTCGACGCCGTCCGACGGCTCGCCGACCAGCAGCGGTCGGGCGGCGACCTGCGCCCGATCGGGGTGATCCGGGCCGACATCGCCGCGGACATGCTGCTCCGGCCGTGGGACGCGTCCCGGCCACCTGTCACCGCCGTGCTCACCATCCACGCGCCGCTCGCCGCGCTCGACCCGTCCGGCGGCCAGCCGCCCGCCGAGGTGTCGGGCGACGTGGTCACTGCGGCGCAGTGCCGGGAGCTGCTCGAGCAGCTCGACATGCTGGGTGTCCGAGCGGCGCCCGCAGGCGGGTGCGTCCAGGTGGCGGTGAGCGATCCGGGCACCGGCCGGCTCCTCGCCGTGGGCACGCGCAGCGAACTGCGCCGAGCCGCGGGGAGACGCCGTCAGCGCCGCCCGTCGAACCGCCGAGCCGACGCCCGGCGCCGCAGCGGCGAGGGCCCACCGGAGAAACCGGTCGAGGACGGCACGGGTCTTCGGGCGCCGGAACCGACGACCACCTACCGCCCGACCGCCGCGCAGAGCCGCTTCGTGCGCGTCCGCGACCGGCACTGCCGCTGGCCCGGCTGCCGCCGCGCGCCGGCCCGCTGCGACATCGACCACGGCGAGGCCCATGCCGACGGCGGCCCCACCGACTGCTGGAATCTGTGCTGCCTCTGCCGGCGCCACCACCGCATCAAGACGTTCGCGCCGGGCTGGGGTTTCGAGCTGCTAGCCGACGGGTCGGTGGTGGTCCGGACCCCGAGCGGCGTCTCCCGGGTCACGCGGCCGACCGGACAGGGCGAGCTTCCAGAGCCCGATCCGCCCTGGGTGGATGAGCTGGCGCCGCCCCACCCGCTGCGCTGCTGAGCCGAAGCGTCCCCCGGCCGAGCTCCCCGTAGGCGTTGACCGTGCGGACCCGTCGCGCGCACTCTCGACAGGCGGCGGTGCCGCAGGGGCCCGCCCGCCCTGGCGAGGAGTGGTGGCATGTACGCCCGTTCCACGACCGTGCACGGCGATCCGCAGGTGCTCGACGAGGGGATCGCCTACGTCCGCGACAAGATGATGCCGGCGGTCCGCCAGATGGACGGTTGCATCGGCCTCTCGATGCTCTGCGACCGCACGTCCGGTCGTTCGATCGTCACGACGTCCTGGGCCGACGCCGAGGCGATGCGCCGCAGTGCCGACCCCATGTCGCCCATGCGGCACCGGGCGGCCGAACTCCTCGGCGGGGAGGCCGGCGACGTCAACGAGTGGGAGATCGCCGTCATGCACCGGATGCACGAGACGCACAACGGCGCCTGCGCCCGCGTCCTGGTGGGTCAGGGCGATCCGGCGCGCATCGACGAGCTCGTCGACACGTTCCGCATGAGCATGCTGCCGCGGATCGAGGACCTCCCCGGCTTCGTCAGCCTGAGCCTGATGGTGGACCGCGAGAGGGGTCGCACCGCGACGGCGGTCGGCTACGACAGCCGGCAGTCGATGGCCGAGGCCGAGCAGCCGGGCAGGGCGCTGCGCCAGGAGTTCACCAGCCGGATGGGCACCGAGGTCACCGACGTCGCGGTCTACGACATCGTCCTGGCCCACCTGCGGGTGCCCGAGACCACCTGACGCCCGCCGTCAGGCAGCGCGGCGCACCTCGTGGGGAGGGACCGGACCGGTCAGGTGCAGCGCCGCCGCGGAGGCGAGCACGTCCCGGTCCAGCCACTCGAGCAAGAACTTCGAGCCGTACACCTCGACGACGCTCGTGGCGTCCGGGAGGCGTCGAACAGGCGCGGTCTCGGTCATGCACCCATCGCAGCACCGGCGGATGACACGACCGTGGCCTCCAGACGTCGGGCATGTGTCGCTCCGGCCGTGCGGGTGACGACGGGTCACGGCATCCTCGTCTGAGGACCCCCCTGCACCTGAGGACGGACACCGTGACGACCTCTGATCCGACTCCCACGACCGAGAAGCGCGGCCGCCACGCCCGCTCCGCCGACTACGCCGACGCCGACGCAGCGCCGAACGAGAACCACCGCCCGGACGGCGACCCGCCTCACGACGGCGAGGCGCACGGCGCGACGGCGGCCGGCGCCGAACCGGAGGACCGCCGGCAGGACACCGCGCCACCTGGAGAGCCAGAACGACGCGAACAACCCCAGGCGCAGGACTACACCGAGACAGAGCCCGACAAGTCCGAGCAGTCCCGGAACGACGCGGAGGACGAGCCCGCGCAGCAGCAGCCCGCCAAGCGGTCGCGGTTCCGCCCCAGCCGCACCCTGCACCCGCTGGGCCACCACCCCGCCGGCACCTCGCTCCTGATGAGCTCCGGACTCCTCACCGGCCTGTCGCTCGCGCCGGTGATCTTCGACCAGCTCGACTTCGACGTCGCCACCCGCGCCGCACGCGCCGCCCGCAGCGCCGCCGCCCCGTGGCCGGGGGGCGGGGAGCCGTGGTTCTGGCCGTCCTGGGTCGCGATGATCGCGGCGGTCGTCGCCGCCGTCCTGATCGTCCTCGCGTTCACGGGGGTCAAGCTCCCCGACCTCGCCGTCCTGGTCCTCGGCGTCGTCCTCGCCGTCACGACCGCGCGCGCGGCCTGGTCAACTCTGGACGTCGTCAACTCCCGCCTCTGGGACCTGCTCCCGCTCTGCCTCATCTGCCTGCTCGCGTTCGGCCTGGCCATCAGCGGCGCCGCGCACTGGCGATCACCCGAGGCCGAGGCCAAGGGCAGCGGCGCCGGCGGAGCAGCCGGCGTGGTCGCCGGCGGGGCGGCGCTCTCCCTGATCCTGCTGGCCGGCGGCGCGGCCGTCGCCAGCGTCCAGGCGAAGGGCCTCGGCCCGGGCGGCCCGCCACAGGACGTCGCCGGCCTGCTGAGCACCCGCGCGGCGGACGCCCCCGAGGTCGACGTCCTCGCCGGCAGCTGGGCGCCGCAGCTCGCTGCCGCCCAGGTCGGGGACGACGACGCCGCGGCCACCGCCTTCTCGGCGCGGCACCGCGACGTCACGAACCGCGTGCCCGCCCTCCTCGCCCGCGGTGACGACCTGGGCGGCGACCTCGACGACACCTGGTGGGTGTCGCTGGCCGCCCAGCGGTTCGGCTCGGAGGCGGAAGCGGCGCAGTGGTGTTCCTCGAGCGGGCTGCCCGAGTGCACCCCGCTCGAGGTCAGCGGCTGATCAGACCACCCGGGTCAGCGCCGGCCACAAGGCGTCGGGGCCGTCGGCGAGCAGCCCGGCGCCGAGCACCCGCGACCACACGAGCTCGCTGCCGGCCTCGTCCCGCCACGACCACAGCCGCCGGGTCAGGTGGTGCAGCTTGTGCTCCTGCGTGAACCCGATCGCGCCGTGCACCTGGTGCGCCAGCCGGGCGACCACCTCGACCGCCGCACCGGCCCGCACCTTGGCCGCGGCCGCGGCCAGCACCACGTTCTCGCCCCGGTCCAGCGCCTGCACCGCGGCGTCGGTCAGCGCCGTCACCGCGGTCACCTCGCCGGCCATCTCGGCGAGCTCCATCTGGATCGCCTGGAACTTGCCCAGCGGCCGGCCGAACTGGTGCCGCTCCCCCGCGTACTGAACGGTCCACGCCAGCACCTGCTCCAGCGCCGCGGCCAGCTGCACCGCCCGCGCCAGCGCGTACCGCGCCCGCAGCTCGGCAGCCTGCACCGGGGTGAGCAGAGCGCCGGAGGTCCCCACCTGGTCGAGCACCAGCGACCCCCGCGGCTCACCGGCCAGGTTGAAGGCGTCAGTGGCCGGCAGCGACGACGCGTCCACCAGCGCCAGCACCGCGCCCTCGATCCCCGCCGGCGCGGGCGCCAGGACGACGACGTTCGCCGCCGCGCCCGCCCATGGCACGTCGGTCACGGTGCCGTTGAGCGTGAACCGCCCCGGCCCGTCGCCGTTGTCGACCGGGTGCACGGTCACCGCGTCGGCGATCGCGAACGTCGTCGGCTGGTCGGGCGACGGCAGCGACAGGGCGGCCGCCACCAACGCGGGACCGGCGACCAGCAGCTGCTCGGCCACCGGCACCGCCGCGGCCCCCGCCGCCAGCGTCCGGACGATCGCCACGGCGTCGGCCAGCTCCCCGCCGGAGCCACCGGCCTCCTCCGGCAGCCCGACGCCGGTCAGCCCGGCCTCGGCCAGCGCACCCCACAGCCCGGCGTCCCACCGGCGCTCGGCGGTGAGCACGAACGGCTCGAAGCCGCCGAGGATGTCCCGGACGGTCTCGACCACCAGGTCCTGGTCGCTCATCGCTCTACCCCCTGGCTCGACGCCGCGCTCGTTCCGCTCCTCGCTCGTTCCTCGCTGCGATGCTCGCTCGCTGTGGTCATCGCAGGCCCAGCCCGCGCGCCACGATCCCCCGCAGGATCTCGTTGGTCCCGCCGCGCAGCGTGTAGCCGGGCGCGTGCAGCTGCGCCTCGGCCATCGCCCTGCCGAGCGGATCGGGCGAGTCCAGCGACGGCGTCACGTCCACGACCTTCCGGATCTCCTCGACGACGTCCCCCTCGAACGTCGTCCCCACGTCCTTGACCAGCGCAGCCGGGATGTTGGGCAGCTCGCCGCGGTCGAGCGCCGACGCGATCCGCAGCGACATCTGGCGCAGCGCCAGCACCCGCGCCGACAGTCGGCCGAGGGTGGCCAGCGCCACCGGGTCGCCCGAGTCCGCCACCCGCCGGGCGAACTCGGCGACAAGTGGATATGTCGACAGGAAGCGCTCCGGCCCGGATCGCTCGAACGCCAGCTCCGCGGTCACCTGGTGCCAGCCGTTGCCCTCCTCGCCGAGGAGCATGTCGCCCGGGACGACGACGTCCTCGAAGACGACCTCGTTGAAGTGGTGCCCGCCGTCCAGGATGCGGATCGGGTTGATCGTGATGCCCGGCAGAGACAGGTCGACCAGCAGCTGCGACATCCCGGCGTGCCGGTTCGCGGTGTCCTGCGGCGAGGTGCGCACCAGCACGATCCCGTAGTGCGACTCGTGCGCGTTCGACGTCCAGACCTTGGCGCCGTTGACCACCCAGTCACCGGCCTCGTTGCGGGTGGCCTTGGTCCGGATCGAGGCGAGGTCGGACCCGGAGTCGGGCTCGCTCATCCCGATGACGAAGAAGCACTCCCCCGCCGCGATGCGCGGCAGGATCTCCTGCCGCTGCTTCTCGGTGCCGTAGGTCAGCAGGTTGGGGCCGGACTGCCGGTCGGCGATCCAGTGGGCCGCCACCGGCGCCCCCGCGGCCAGCAGTTCCTCGGTGACGGCGTAGCGCTCCATCGCCGACCGCTCGTGCCCGCCGTACTCCTTCGGCCACGTCATCCCGAGCCAGCCGCGCTCGCCCAGCTTCTTCGAGAAGGCGGGGTCGACGCCGGACAGCCAGGTGTCCACGTGGGTCCGGAACGTGCCGGCGGCCAGCTCGGCGGCGAGGAACTCGCGGACCTCCGCCCGTACCTGCTCCGCGGCCTCCGACCGCGGCGCGGGCGCCAGGGTCAACGAGTTGCTGCTCATGCGGCTCCCCACGTCGGTGTGGCTGCTGTCCCCTTCGGTTGTACAGGCACCCCCGCACGGCCACCGCGCGGAGGTCCCTGTCCCGGCAGGACCGGCGGGCGTAGCGTCCGCCGCGCTCCGCCCGGGCACGGAGCGGGGAGCCGACGGGGGAACGGCCATGCCGAGCACGCGAACTGCCGCCACGACCCTCGTGGTCGCCCTCCTGCTCGCCGGATGCGGCGCCGGTCGGGCACTGAGCGGGCTCACCGACGACGCCATGCGCTCGGGCGACGACCTCCTCCGCAGCGGCGACGAGCTCGCGGACGGCTCGCTCTACCTGCCGCACCTCGACGAGCCGATCCCGCCCGCGCAGGCCGCCGACCTCGCGGACGACCTGGAGCTGTCCATCGCGGCGCTCCTGGACCGGCACGTCGACGGGCTCTCCGAGGAGGAAGCCCGGCAGGTCGCCGGGTACTCGTGCGCCGCCAAGGACTGGCTCGAGGTCGGCATGGCCGACTCGGTCCCCGAGGCCGTCGAGAAGGCCCTGGTGAACGAGGGCGGCACCAGCACCTTCCGGCAGCGCGTCGAAGGCCTCACCCAGGACCTCGAGGACGCCGGCAACTCGGGCGAGGTCGCGGCGCAGATCGCCGCGTTCTCCCTCTGCGAGGCGGTCGACGCCGGCTAGCCGGACCGGTCGTCGTCCTCGTCCGACCCCCGGGTCAGCTGGCGGAACTCGCTGACGACGTCGGTCGCGACGGCGCCGAGCGAGTTCAGCGCGCCGGTGACCAGCCGCCGGACCCCGGTCATGTCCAGCCCGAGTCCCGCGCCGAGGCCCGCCGCGACGTCCAGCCCTCGCAGCTCCCCGACGGTCGTCTCCCGGTCGGCCAGCTCCGGGCACCACCGCATCGCGTCGCCCGACATCGACCAGTCGCCGGTCGCGCCGTCGATCGCGGTCGCCACCGGGTTGGGGGAAGAGTCCATGGCCGCCTCCAGCGCAGGGGTCCGCCCTCATGGTGACCCCGGCAGCGGGATGGCGGAAGGGCCCCGGGCTCAGCCGAGGCGGGTCAGTGCCAGCAGCGCGATGTCGTCGGCACGGTGCGCACCGGTGAGCTCGGCCAGCAGCCGGTCGCACAGCTCGTCGGGGTCCGACGTGCCCGCGTTCGTCGCGGCCGCGAGCAGGTGCGCGAGCCCCTCGTCGATGTCGGCCGACCGGCTCTCCACCAGCCCGTCGGTGAAGAACACCAGCGTGGCCCCGACCGGCAGCACGCCCGCCCACTCGACGGCCGGCGCCGGCGCGGGCGGGGCCCCGAGCATCCGGGTCGGCGCGACCGGCAGGAACTCGGCACGCCCACCGGCGATCAGCAGCGGCGCCAGGTGGCCCGCCGACGCGATCCGCAGCTGCCCGGTGACGGGGTCGAACGTCGCGAACAGCGCGGTCGCCATCCGCTTCAGCCCCAGCAGCGACCAGCTGGCCTGCAGCCGGTCGATGACCGCGCTGGGCGAGGGCCGGTCGACCAGCAGCGCCCGGTACACCGAGGTCAGCTGGCCCATCGTCGCCGCGGCCGTGATGTCGTGCCCGACGACGTCGCCGACCGCGAGCGCCACCTGGTCGCCGGGCAGCCGGACGACGTCGTAGAAGTCGCCGCCGACCTCGACCCCGTGCGTGGCGGCCAGGTACCGCACCGCGGAGGCCACCCCCTGCACGGCCGACTGCTCCGGCGGCAGCAGGTTGGCCTGGAGCTCGTGCGACGTCCGCACCTCGAGCTCGTACCGCTGCGCCTTGGCCAGGACCAGTGACAGCTGGAGGCCTAGCTGCTCCGCGACCTCGACGTCGGCGGCGGTGAACTGCCCGCGGCGGCTGTCGGCGCCCATGCTCAGCACGCCGAGCTGCCGGCCGTCGGCGACCAGGGGCACGGCGACGATGCCGACGAGGTCGAGCGCCCGCACCGCCTCGAGGTGCCGGTCGTCGGCGGTGACCCGGGCCAGGAACGCGTCGTCGACGGACCTGATCCACTGCGTCCGGCTCTCGGTCATCGCCCGCACCGACGGGTGCGGCGCCCCCTGCGGCGGCAGCGTCCGGCGCTGCAGCTCCTCGACCACCGCGGCCATGCCGGGGTCCCGGTGCCGGACCGTGCGCCGCGAGACCTCCTCCTCGGACGTGAGGTCGATGGTGCAGACGGCCGCCAGCCGGCTGACGACCAGTTCGGTCAGCCGCTCCACCGTCTCCGGCACGTCGGCGGCTCCGGCCAGCAAGCGGGCCGCCTCGAGCAGGAACGCGGCCCGCTCGCCCTGCCGCGCGGTCTCCTCGTGCAGCTGCGCCCGCTCCAGCGCCTGTCCCGCCTGGCGGCCCAGCGTCCAGAGCAGCTCGACGTCCGCCGGCGCGCTCGCCGGCAGCTGCTCCTCGAGGCTGATCAGCTCGTCCCCACGGCCGATGCCCAGCACGATCGCGCCCAGCCGGCGGCTGTCGGCCGCGACGGGCACGGTGACCAGCGCGGTCAGGCCCGCGTCGTCCATCGCCGTCGCGACCGCGGGCTGCGCCGTCCGCATGCGCTCGTCGAGCGGGATCGTCCGCACACCCTGGGCCAGCTCGAGGGCCAGCTGCTCGGCCGCGGCGTCGTGCAGCGCCTGCAGCAGGTCCTCGCCGAGCCCGTGCGACCGGGCCGACCACAGGCCGGCGGCGGCCTCGGGGTGGACGAGGTCCTCCACCAGCAGCAGGGCGGCGCCGGCGGCGCCGACCGCCGTCCGGCTCCGCTCCACGATCACCGTGGCGACGTCGGCCACCGAGGTGGCCGCCGCGAGGTCGGACACGACCGTCTGCACGAGCCGCGTCCGCGCCTCCGAGTCCTCCGCGGCCCGCTGCGCCGCCAGCAGCTCGCGCTCGTACCGGCGCCGGGCCGTCGCCTCGAACAGCGTCGCCCGGACCAGCACCGGTGCGCCCGTCTCGTCGCGCAGCTCGACGGCGTTGAGGAGGCAGGGCAGCAGCGAGCCGTCGACCCGGACGACGTCCAGCGCGATCTCCCGCACCGCCCCCTGCATGCGCAGGAGCGGCGCCAGGTGCGTCTCGTGGAACACCCGTCCCCCGACGGAGAGCAGGTCCTGGAACCGGGTCCCCATGAGCTCCTCGGCGGGGCGGCCGGTCCACGCGCAGAACGTCCGGTTCGCCTTGACGATCCGCCCGTCGGGGAGCGTGGAGAGGTACCCCATGGGCGCGTTCTCGTACAGGTCGGCGGGATCGTCCTCCAGCAGCCTGCCGAGCTGCGCCCGCGGGTCCTGCCCGGGGTTCCCGATGGCGTCCGTCGCGCTCACCCCGACAGGAACTCCCGGATCGCGGCCGTCGTCTCCTCCGGCGCGCTCAGGTGCGGCACGTGCCCGGTCGCCTTCAGCTGCGTGAACGTGCTGCCGGGCACCTGGGCGTGCACGAACCGGCCCACGACCTCGGGCGCGATGACGTCCTCGCTGCACTGCAGGACCAGGGTCGGGACGGCGACGCCGGCGAGGTCGGCCCGGTTGTCCGACAGGAACGTCACGCGGGCGAAGTGCCGGGCGATGTGCGGGTCGGTGCGGCAGAAGCTGTTGGTCAGCTCCTCGGCCAGCTCCGGGTGGTCGGGGTTGCCCATGATCACCGGTGCCATCTGCGCCGACCAGCCCAGGTGGTTGGCGTCGAGCGCGTCGAGCAGCCCCGCGATGTCGGTCCGGCTGAACCCGCCGACGTAGTCGCCGTCGTCGACGTACCGGGGGTTCGGGCCCACCATCACGAGCGCCCCGAAGAGCTCGGGCGCCTGCTGCAGCGCGAGCACCCCGATCATCGCGCTCACCGAGTGCCCCACGAAGACGACGTCGGTGAGGCCGAGTTCCCGGCAGACCTCGACGATGTCGCCCGCGTACCCCCGCAGGGACCCGTACCTCTGCGGGTCGTAGGCGCTCAGGTCGGAGTTGCCCGCCCCGACGAGGTCGAGCAGGACGACGCGGTGGTCGACCTCGAAGTCCGGCGCGACGAAGCGCCACATCGCCTGGTCGCAGCCGAAGCCGTGCACGAACACGATGGGCCGCCCGTCGGGGAGACCGCTGACGCGGACGCAGTTGCGCTCGAGGACGCCGGCCACGGTTCGAATCTAGGGGACCTCCGGCCGGGTGTCGCGCGTTTCCGCACCCAACGGTTCCGGACCGCTCCGCTACCCGACGGGACGACGCGCCGAGGACGGGGCGTGGGACACCACCGTCCGTATCCGGAATCCCCTGTCGCGTCGGCGATGAGGCCCCTAACCTCCCCCGCATCGCCCCGGTAGGACCGCCGGTGCGCCGGCACGACCGCCGAACGAGGTGCTGCATGACCGCAACCGCGGTCCGGCCGACCGGCCTGATCCCCGCCCCGCGCGCCGCCGCGGACGACACCGCCCCGCGCACCGCTCCGGCCTCCGCCGCCTGCCGCGCCGTCGCCTACCAGCGCGTGCTGCACCAGCTGGTGCGCCGCGAGCTGCGGCTGCTCGCCGACCTGGCCGCCTGGGCCCCCGCCGACGAGGCGGAGCGGACGGCCATGCTGACCCGGCACGCCGACCTGATCGGCCGCGTCCTGCTGCACCACCACGGCGTCGAGCGGGACGCCGTCTGGCCGGCGCTGCTGCGCGCCGCGCCGGTCGAGGCCCGGGAAGCCGTCGACGACTGGACGGCCCGGTGCGCGCGGATCGACCACATGCTGCGCGACGTCGCCACGGCCGCCCGCCAGTGGCAGGTGGCCGCCACCGCCCCCGCGCGCGACGCCTTCGCGACCGCCTGCCGGGAGCTGGCCGACGAGGTGGAGGCCCAGACCGCCGACGAGGAGCGGACGCTCGTCCCGCTGCTGGCCGAGCACCTCGCCGCCGAGGACTGGACGGCGATCGCCGCCCGGTCGCACTGCCGGCTCTCCGCCCCCGAGCAGCTGTTCGTCCTCGGGCTGGCGCTCGAGGACTCGTCGGCCACCGACCGCGCACGGCTCCTCGACGGCCTGCCGTGGTCGGTCCGCCGCGCGTGGCGGCGGCACGGCGCCCGGCGCTACCGCGCCGCGGTCGTGCGCCTGCGGGGTGCGCCCCCGTCGGCCTGACCCTGGGTCAGTAGCGGGACGTCCCGCAGTCGGAGCAGCGCTTGCGCTCCGTCGACGTGACGGCGGTGCAGTTGTCGCAGACCCAGGTGGCCCGCTCCGTCGTCCGTTCCTTGGTGGCTGTGCTCATGTCGTTCTCCCCCTCCTCCGAGGCTCGGGGAGAACGCTAGGCACCGAGTGTGTCCAGAAGGTGACGCCAGAGTTGCGCTTGGCATCAAACTAATTGCCGCCGATCAGTTCCGGCTCCGCGCACGGTCTCCCCTGGCATGACGACCTTCGTGCTGGTGCCCGGCGCCGGCGGGGACACGCTGTTCTGGCACCGGCTGGTGGCCGAGCTCGAGCGACGGGGGCACGAGGCCCTGCCGGTCGAGCTGCCGGTCCGCGACGACTCGGCCGGCCTGGCCGCCTACGCCGACCGCGTCGTCGAGGTCATCGGGGACCGCTCCCCCGTCGTCCTGGTCGCGCAGTCGATGGGCGGGCTCACGGCCCCGCTGGTCTGCGAGCGGGTGCCGGTGGAGCTGCTGGTCCTGCTCAACGCCATGGTGCCGCTGCCCGGCGAGACCGGTGGCGAGTGGTGGGCCGTCACCGGGCAGGGCGAGGCCGCGGCCGCCTACCGCGAGAGCCAGGGCCTGCCTGCCGAGCTCGACGACGAGGCGACCTACTTCCACGACGTCCCACCCGAGGCCGTCGCGGCCTACACGAGCCAGGAGTTCGCGCAGTCGGGGCGGCCGTTCGAGGACCCCTGGCCGCTCGACCGGTGGCCCGACGTGCCGACCCGGGTGGTCGCCGGCCGCGACGACCGGCTCTTCCCGCTCGACTTCCAGCGGAAGCTCGCCGCAGAGCGGCTCGGGCTGGACGTCGACGAGATACCGGGCGGCCACTGCGCCGCGCTGAGCCGGCCGGTCGAGCTGGCCGATCTGCTGGAGAGCTACCTGGGGTCGAGGTAGGCCACGCCGCTGTCGAGGTCGATCCGCCCGTACGGCGGGGCGCCGTCCTCGACGTCGTCGCGCCGCAGCTCCCGGACCCGCCGCTCCTCCAGGTCCACCGCCCTCCCGGGGAGGAGCGCGGAGGAGAACACGTCCATCCCACCCGCCGACAGCGCGTGCCGACGGCGCCCGTGCAGCCGGCTGCGGCGGCCCAGCCGCGACCAGGCATGCTCGACCGAGGCGAGGACGACGAGCAGGACCACCAGTCCCGGCAGCGTCAGCGCGAAGAGCGCACCCGCACCCATGCCGCCACGCTAACGGCTCCGGCCCTGCCCACGACCCCGGCCGGGCACAATGGTCGGTTCCGCGCGGCGGCGTGCGGTGGTGCGCAGGTCAGCAGGAAGAGGAGAGCTTGACGACGGTACGGCCCGAGGCTGCCCACGCGGCCGATCTGGCGGCGGAACAGCAGTACGTGAGCGGCCTGTACGCCCGGCTCGACGAGCTGCGCGCCCGCACCGTGGGTCGCCTCGAGGAGCAGCTGGCACTGGTCCCGCACAACCCGCAGGCCATCGGGGAGCGCGAGGCGCAGGTCGAGCTGCACACCCAGCGCATCGTCGCGCTCGACGCGGCCGAGAGCGGGCTGTGCTTCGGTCGGCTGGACCGCCACGACACCGACGTGCCGCGCTACATCGGCCGGATCGGCCTGTCGTCCGAGGACGGCAGCGACGAGCCACTGCTGGTCGACTGGCGAGCCCCCGCCGCGCAGCCGTTCTACACCGCCACTCCCCTGCACGACCTCGGCGTCCGCCGCCGCCGGCACATCCGCACCCGCGGCCGCACCGTCGACTCGATCGCCGACGAGACGCTCGACCTCACCGCCCCGGACGTCGCCGAGCGGGCCGGGCCCGCGAGCGAGTCGGTGCTGCTGGCCGCGCTGAACGCCACCCGCACCGGCCGGATGACCGACATCGTGCGCACCATCCAGGCCGAGCAGGACCGGATCATCCGGGCCGACTCCCGCGGCGTGGTCGTCGTCCAGGGCGGGCCCGGCACCGGGAAGACCGCCGTCGCCCTGCACCGCGCGGCCTACCTGCTCTACACCCACCGCGAGCGGCTGGCCCGCAGCGGCCTGCTGGTCGTCGGCCCGACCCGGACCTTCCTCCGCTACATCGCCGACGTGCTGCCCTCGCTCGGCGAGACCGGCGTGGTCCTCGCCGACCTCGCCGGGCTGCGCCCGGGCATGCGCGCCGACGCCGTCGAGCGGCCGGAGGTGGCCGAGGTGAAGGGCCGGCTCGCGATGGCCGACGTTCTCGCCGCGGCCCTGCGGAACCGGCAGGCCGTGATCGACCGGCCGGTCGAGCTCGAGATCGACGGCACGCCGCTGCGGTTCACCAAGGCCGACGCGGCGCGCGTCCGCTCCCGCGCGCGGGCCGCCTCGCGGCTGCACAACGAGGCCCGCCCCGCCGCCGCCCGCACGGTGGTCGACCTGGTGGCCCGCAAGTACGCCGACAAGCTGGGCGAGAACGTCCTCGGCGGCGCCAACCTGCTGGGTGAGGGCGACGTCGCCGCGCTGCGCCGGGAGGTCGCCGCCGAGCCTGCCGTCCACCGCCTGGTCGACCGGCTCTGGCCGCGGCTGACGGCGGAGCGCCTGGTCACCGACCTGCTCGCCTCGCCGGCGCAGTTGGCCGCCGCGGCGCCCGGCTGGAGCGAGGCCGACCTGGCGCTGCTGCACCGTCCGGCCTCCGCGCCGTGGACGCCGGCCGACGTCCCGCTGCTCGACGAGGCCGACGAGCTGCTCGGCGTCGACGACTCGGCGCAGCGGGCGGCCGACCGCCGCGAGGAGCGGCGCCGGCTCCGGCACGCCCAGGAGACCCTGGACCTGCTGCACGGCTCGCGGTCGCAGGACAACGAGACCGAGGACGAGTCGGAGGAGCTCAGCGCCGGCGACCTGCTCGACGCCGAGGGCCTCGCCGAGCGCCAGGAGGTGTCCGACACCCGGTCGACCGCCGAGCGCGCGGCTGCCGACCGCACCTGGACCTACGGGCACGTCATCGTCGACGAGGCGCAGGAGCTGTCGGCCATGGCGTGGCGGCTGCTGCTGCGCCGGTGCCCGACCCGGTCGATGACCCTCGTCGGCGACGTCGCCCAGACCGGGTCCGCCGCCGGCGCCTCCAGCTGGGCGGAGGTGCTCACCCCGCACCTCGGGCAGGCCTGGCGGCTGGAGGAGCTGACCGTCAACTACCGGACGCCGGCCGAGATCATGGCCGTCGCCGACGACGTCCTCGCCGCCGGCGGCACCGGCGGGACGACGGCCCAGGCGGTGCGCTCGACCGGGGTGCGGCCGTGGTCGCAGCGGGTCGAGGAGGCCGGGCTCGCGGACGCAGTGGCCGAGGCCGCAGCGGAGTTCGACAAGAAAGAAGGCACGCTCGCCGTCGTCGTCCCGCGCAGCCGGTTCCCCGCGGTGGCCGACTCGGTGCGGTCCCGCCTGCCGGAGACCAGCACGGACGGCGAGCTGACGACCGGCCCCGCCGTCCTCGTGCCGGAGGCGGTCAAGGGGCTGGAGTTCGACTCGGTGCTGGTCGTCGACCCGGTCGCGATCCTCGAGGAGGGCGTGCGCGGCACCAACGACCTCTACGTGGCCCTCACCCGGGCGACGCAGCGGCTCGGCGTCGTCCACCCCGGGGAGCTGCCCGGGATGCTGTCGGGGCTCGACCCGCGCTGAACGCGCGAACGGGCCCGGCGGCCGATGCCGCCGGGCCCGTCTCCGTGCGGATGGGTCACATCCGGGCCCACACCTCGTCGCGGGTGCGCAGGACGATCAGCCCGGCCCAGCCGAGACCGATCGCGACCAGCGCGGTGCCGATCGAGGGCAGCCACGGGTCGCCGGAGAACATCGTGAAGACGACCCAGCCGACGACGTTGAGCACCAGCGGGTAGACCGGGATGGCGCGGGCCCGCCAGGCGGCGAAGACGGCCAGGTTGATGCCGAGCGCCATGCCGAACACGCTGCTGGCCGCGATGATCGCGCCCTGGCCGTAACTCCCGGCGAGGTTCCAGATGTCGAGCGCCTGGTCGGCGGGCAGCGCGTTGGCCAGCGCCACGTCGTAGAAGTCGACGACGATGATCCCGGACAGGCCCGAGCCGAGGCCGGCGAGCACCATCGCGACCAGCGACGTCCTCGGCGCCCCGCGGCGGGCCAACCGGACGAGCGTGAACGCCGCCGGCACCAGCAGCAGGTAGCCGAAGTGCAGGACGACGGCGGCCCACAGGATGTTCGTCCTGTGGTCGACGCCGGTCTGCAGGTACTCGGCGTGCGTCTCGTTCTGGTACGGGATCATCAGCAGGCTGACGCAGGTCAGCGTGCCGGCGCCCAGCAGGGACAGCGCTCCGCCGATCCGGCGGAACCGGGTCTGCGGCTTGAGGTCGGCGGCCGCCGCGGTGGGCGCCGGCTCGGTGGTGGTGGTCATCGGGATCGGGTCCTTCCAGAGGGTCGGTTCGTTCTGGGGAAGACCCTCGTGCGCCCCGCGTCCCCGATCCCAGGGACGGCCGTCCCGAACTCCCGGGCAGCGAGATCCGGGTAGGCCGTCCCGGCCCCGCCGCCTCAGCCTGCCGTCGCGTGGCGGAAGGCGGCCCGCTCCTTGCGCTCGAACGGACGGCGGAAGGCCAGCGACCACAGCGTGTACGCCGGCTTGCCGAGGAACCCGGCGGCGGCGGTGCGCCCGTCGGCCGGCAGGTCGTGCATGACCCACGCCAGCGTGAACGGGATGAGCTTCGCCGGGTAACCCGCGCCGACCTGCTTGTCCATGCGCGCCCAGTCCTCGACGGTGAGGAACCGCTGCACCAGGGCGAGGGCGTCGCGCTCCTCGTGCCCCAGGTGGGCGCCCAGCTTCTCCCGGGTCCGCGTCACGTCGGCCACCAGCGCGGCGCGCGCGGTCTCGTCGGCCCGCTCGGCCAGCCGGGCGAAGCCGCGGGCGCACGCCTCCAGCATCGGGTCGATCTCGCCGTGCTCGGCCTCCATGGCCTCCAGCGTCGCCAGGTCCTCCGGCCCCCCGCCCTTCTCCGCCGCGGCCACCAGCTCGGGCCAGATGAAGCGGTCCTCGCCGCTGTGGTGGTGGTGCAGGATCGTCGCGAAGCGCTGCCACCGCTGGTCCAGGGCGCGCCACGTGGACCGGTCGGCCACCGGCGTCGCGCGCACCGCGCTCGCGAAGTTGCCCAGGTCGCGCCGGAACGCGTGGTGCATGAGGAACATCGGGGTGAGGTCCACCGGGCCGTCCGGCGACGCGGCCTGGCCGGGGAGCGTCAACTGGCCCTGCGTGGAAGTGCTGGTCATCGGGTTCCCTCTCGTGGGCGGCCGCCTGCCGGCCGGCTCGCGGTGACTGTCGCCGTCACCACTTGGAGGCCACTGAAAGGTGACTGGGATACCGAGGGCTGTCCGGAACCGGACCCCGCCGGGCAGGATGTCGCCCGTGCGTCGCTGGGTGCCGGGCCTCCTCGCCGCCCTCGGCGTCGGGTGCACGCTCGCGGCGGTGGCCGTGGGCGCGCTCGTCGAGGACGCCCGGCCGGTGGACGCCGGCGACGCCACCCTCGGCCTGCTCTACCCGCTGGTCGCCGCGCTGGTGCTCAGGCGGCAGCCGGGCAACCTCGTCGGCCGGCTGCTCATGGTCACGGTGGTGACCGGGCCGTACCTGCTGGCCGCCGAGTACGTCGTGCTGACCGGGAGCACCGACGGGCTGCTCGGCGGGGCGGCCGCCTGGCTCACCGCCTGGGGCTTCGTGCCGTACTACGTGATCGTCGCGCTCGTGCCGCTCTACTTCCCCGACGGCACCCTGCCCTCGCCGCGGTGGCGGCCGATCGCCCGCGTCCTCGCCACCGTGGTGGTCGTCGGCACCGTCGCCGCGATGTTCCGCAGCGGGCCGCTCGACTACGCGCCCGAGCACGAGAACCCGCTCGCCGTCGGCCTGTGGGTCAACGTCGTCCTGCTCGCCTGCTCGTTCACCGCCTTCCTGGTCGGCGGCGCGGTCGGTGTCGCCGCCCAGCTGGTCCGCATGCGGCGCGCGGAGGGCGTGGAGCGCACCCGGCTGCAGTGGCTGCTGCTCGGTGAGTCCGTGCTGTTCGTCTGCACGATCGCCTCGCTGGTGCTCGACCTGCCGGTCGTCTCCAGCGCGCTGTTCGCCGTCGGCTTCGCCGCGCTGCCAGTGGCCGTGGCGGTCGCGGTGCTCCGGCACGGCCTGTTCGACGTCGGCCTGGTGGTCAGCCGCGCCGTGGTGTTCAGCGTCCTGTCGGGGCTGCTGCTGATCGGCTACGCCGTGCTGGTCGCGGTGGTCGGCGAGCTGAGCGCCGGCGAGCGGCGGTTCGCCGTCGCGGCGGCCGCGCTCGCCTCGCTGGCCGCGGCGGCCGGCTGGGAACGCGCGCAGCGCGCCGTCGACCGGCTGCTCTACGGCGAGCGGCGCGACCCGCTCGCCGTCGCCACCCGGCTGGGGACGACGCTGGACTCGGCCGCCGCACCCGCCGAGGCGCTGCAGGCGCTGGCCGACGAGACCGCCCGCGCGCTCCGGCTCCCCCGGGTCGAGATCGTGCCGGCCGACCCGCGCCTGGCGCCGGCCGCTTCCTCCGGTCCGGTCCGCGGGGAGCCGACGGCCGACGTCCTGCCGCTGGTCTCGCTCGGCCGCGAGGTCGGCCGGCTCGCGGTGACCCACCGGCACCCCGGCGAGCGGTGGCGGCGGTCGGAGAAGGACGCCCTGGACGACGCCGCGCGACGGGCCGCCGCCCTCGTCTGGGCCGCCGGCCTGGTCGCCGACCTGCAGGCCGGCCGTGAGCGGATCGTGGCCGGGCGCGAGGAGGAGCGCCGCCGGCTGCGGCACGACCTGCACGACGGCGTCGGCCCCGAGCTCGCCGGGATGGCGCTGCAGCTCGAGCGGCTGGCCGGGAAGCTCTCCGACGACCCCGACCTGGCCGCGCTCGCCGGGCGGCTGCGCGACCAGATGCGCCGCACGGTGGCCGCCGTCCGGCGCGCCGTCGACGACCTGCGTCCACCGGCGCTGGACGAGCTGGGCCTGGTCGAGGCCCTCCGCGAGCACGTCGCCGCCTACCGGCTCCCGGTCCCCGCGGGCGGCCCGGCCGGCCAGGAGGACGCCCGCGTCACGGTGACCGCCGGCGACCTCCCGGACCTGCGCGCCGCGGTCGAGGTGGCCGCCTACCGGATCGCGACCGAGGCCGTCGCCAACGCCGTCCGCCACGCCGGTGCGTCGTCGTGCACCGTCTCGCTGGGCCTCTCCGGCGACGATCTGCTCGTGGAGATCGCCGACGACGGGCGCGGGGTCGCGGCCGACGCCGTCCCCGGGGTCGGCTCGACGAGCATGCGGGAGCGGGCGGCCGAGCTGGGCGGCTCGCTCGACGTGACGTCGGCCCCCGGTTCCGGGACGACGGTCCGCGCCCGGCTGCCGCTGGTGGCCCGGTGAGCGCCCCGATCCGGGTGGTCGTCGTCGACGACCACCCGCTCTACCGCGAGGGCGTCGCCGACGCGCTCGGCGACGCCGACGACATCGACGTCGTGGGCACCGCCGCCGACGGCGAGTCCGGCGTGGCCGTCGTCGACGAGGTGCGGCCGGACGTCGTCCTCATGGACCTGCGGATGCCCGGTGGCGGCGGGCTGCCGGCGACGACCGCCATCGCCGCGAGGCACCCCGGTACCGCGGTCGTCGTGCTCACGATGAGCGACGACGACGACTCGGTGTTCGCCGCCCTGCGCGCCGGTGCCCGGGGCTACCTGCTCAAGGAGAGCGAGGGCGCCGACATCGCGCGGGCGGTGCGCGCGGCCGCCCGCTCGGAGGCGGTGTTCGGCCCGCGCATCGCCGACCGCGTGCTGGCGTTCTTCGCCAACTCCCGGGCCCGCGCCGCCGCGGTGCCCTTCCCCGAGCTCACCGACCGGGAGCGCGAGGTGCTGGACCTGGTCGCGCACGGGCTGCCCAACGCCGCCATCGCCGCCCGGCTGTTCCTGAGCGAGAAGACGGTGCGGAACCGGGTGTCCGACGTGCTCACCAAGCTGCACGCCGCCAGCCGCGCCGAGGCGGTCGCCCTGGCCCGCGACGCGGGGCTCGGACCTAGCTGAGGCTGCCGGTCACGCGCAGGACGACGCCGCTGGCCGGCTTGGCCGGGATCCGGTGCAGCGCGATGGTCAGGTCCTGCTCCGGGACGTCGAACTGCAGCCGCGCCAGCCGGACCGCCAGCGCCGACAGCAGCGCGACCGTCAGCTGCTCGCCCGGGCAGCGGTGGTTGGTGCGCGGGTCGCCGCCGCCCTGGGGCACGAGCTCGAACGCCCCGATGTCCCGGCCGAGGAACCGCTCGGGCCGGAACGCGTACGGGTCGCCCCAGAGGTCCGGGTCGTGGTTCTGCCCGTACAGGTCGAGCAGCACCATCGAGTGCTTCGGGATCCGGACGCCGTCCCACTCCACCTCGCGCGGTGCCCGGCCGCCGATGAACGGGGCGAACGGGTAGAACCGGCGCACCTCGTGGGCCCACGCCTCGGCGTAGGCGGGGTCTCCGTCGGCGAGCCGCTTCCGGTTCTCCGGCCAGCGGATCAGCGCGTGCCCGGAGAAGGCCGTGAACCAGGCGACGGCGGTGGTCGGCCGGACGATGTTGAGCAGCTCCACCGCGGCGACCCGCGGGTCGAGCTGCTCGCCGTCGGCGTCCCGGTGCCGCGCGACGACCTCGACCGCCGATCCCGGCGCGACAGTCGTGCGGCCGGCCCTCACGTCGTCGACGAGCTGCGCCAGCCAGGCCTCGCGGCGGCCGCGGGCACGCCGGGCCCGCCAGTGCCGCGGGCCGCCGGTGGCGAAGCCGTCGACCATCGCCACCAGGTCGCGGGCGAGGCCCGGCACCTCGTCGTCGGTCACGGGGACGCCGGCCCAGCGCGTGACGGCGCCGGCGATCACCTGGGCCGCCTCGTCGAACAGCACGATCCGCGGGCGGCGGGTCCACTCCCCGACCGCGGCGTCCCAGGCGGCGCTCACCTGCTCCACCAGCGAGGCGATCCCGTCCTCGCGCATGAGCAGCGCGACGAACATCGCCTTGCGCACACGGTGCGCCTCGCCGTCGAGCGTGTGCACCGCGCCCTTGCCGAACAGCGTCCCCTGCACCGGCTCCGGGATCGCGTGCGCCCGGTGGACGTGGTCCTCGTCGTAGAGGAAGCGGGCGGCGTCGGGCCCCTCGACGGCGGTCACCGGCAGCCCGCCGAGGCGGGCGCCGACCGTGCGCCGGCCGGTCGCGCGGCGCCGGTCGGGGAGCCAGCCGTACCCGCGGGTCAGCAGCTGCAGGGCGTTCTCGGGACGACGCACCTTCGATCCGGGCATGTGGGGCACGGTGCCCCGGGGCCGCCGCGCACAACCACTCAGCCGGGGCGCTGCTCCTGCACGCGGTCGTCGTGGCCGTCGGTGGCGACGTCGCTGGGCCGGTCGTCGCCGTCCGCCGCCGTGCCGCCGTGGCCCAGCCGGCGCAGCAGCGCCGCGACCTCCTGCGCGGCCGCGGAGTCCGACTCGTGCCCGACCGCCTCGGCCACGCCGCCCAGGGCGTCGGCCAGGGCCCGCTCCCTCTCGTGGAGCAGCCCGCGGTACGCCGGGTCCAGCAGGTAGCCGGTCGGCGGCGTGGAGAGGCAGCCGATGAGGTCGAGCAGCACCTCGAGCCGCCGGGCCGCCTCGGCCGCCGGCGTGCCGGCCGCGCCCATGGCCACCGTCTCGACGTCGCGCTCCCACAGCCGGGCCCGCGCGGGGTCCTCCCGCAGCGCGAGCACGGTGCCGTTGCGGCGGCGCGACGGCGAGCCCTGCAGCTGGAGCGCGCTGCGCACCTGGTGGGCGATCCGGATCAGGTCGTCGTCGAGCATCGACGTGCCGACGAAGAGCACGTGCCGGGTGAGCAGCAGCGAGTGCAGGACGCCGGCCAGCGCCGCCCGGGTGTCACCGGACTGCAGGTACTCCTCGCGCGTGAGGACGACGCTCTCCGGGTGCGCGGCGTCCCCGTGCAGCTTGAGCAGCCACGGCGCGCCGGGTGTCGCCTCCTCGAAGGGCAGCACCCGGACGTCGCGGCCGATGTCGCGGGCCACCTGCTCCACGAGCGGGTCGTAGTTGGTGGTGACGAACTCCTGCACGGGCAGGTCGGCGATCAGCGCGTGCGCCAGCGAGTAGGAGCCGGGGCCGAACCGCTCCTTGACGAACGCCTCCAGCCGCTCGCGACCGAGCTCACGGGCGAGCAGCGCGGCGGAGTCCTGCGGGGGCAGCCGCGAGAGCCCTTCGCGCAGCTCGCCCTCGAGCCCCGAGGCCTCGGCGAGCTCGTCGACCAGCTCCTCCCACGTCGGCAGGCCCGCCGCGGCGCTCACGCCGGCGCCGAAGAACACGGCGAGCTGCCCCTTGCGCGCCTGCTCCCCCAGCCGCTCGGCCAACGCCCGCAGCTCGTCGGGGAGGTCCCAGCCGCCGTCCTCGCCGCGCCGCACGCGCTGGGCGGCGGCCAGGTCGCTGGGCCCGCGGAGCACCAGGGCGACGTCGAAACCGTGCTCGTCCGCGGCGGCGCGCAGGACCGGCAGCAGCTGCTGCAGCAGCGCTCCGCGCCGGCCGGCGGCGCCACCCCAGCCGGTGCCCAGCGCCGGCAGCCCGACCAGCCGGCGGGCGCGGCCGTGCGCCGGGTGGGGCACCTCCCGCCGGGCGACGGCGGCCAGCGCCTCGCGGGCGCCGTCGAGCAACCGGTCGAGCCCCCGGCCGTCGTCGTCCACGGAGTCGACCAGCCAGACCCGTCGGTCCCCCTCGCCGGGGACCTCGAGGACCCGCTCGTCGCCTTCCCACCGGAGCGCCACGCAGGCGCCGTCGTCGTCCTGCTCGGTCACCAGCTCACGCGGGAGCAGCGGGCAGAAACCGGGCGCCACCCGCAGGGTGCGGTCGGTCGGCACGAGGACGTCGTCGCACGAGAGCCGGGTCAGGTCGGCGCCGACCACGAACACGTGACCGCTCACGGCCACTGCCTTACCCAGGAACCGGTCCCGAACCGGCCGGATCTCCCCGGAGGCGGATCAGGCCCCGCAGCCGCCGGCGCCGCAGGCGCAGCCGGCGCACGCCGACGAGATGGTGCGGGTGGGGACGGGCCGGGCGGCGACCGTGCGCAGCCCGGAGGCGCCCACCAGCACCGGCACGGCGAGCGCGGCGACGACGAGCGCGGCGATCACGGTGGCGACGTCGGCCGCCCGCTCCCAGCTCTGCCCGAGCCCCGTGACGACGAGGAGGCCGGTGACCAGGGCGGCCCAGACCAGCAGCGCCTGCCCCCCGCGCCGGAGGCCGCCACCGCGACCGAGCAGCGCGGCACCGGCCACCAGGAGCAGCACCGGGACGGCGACGAGCAGGACGCCGGCCGCCGCGGTCTCCGACACCAGGGCGGCGACGAGCGCCCCGGCTCCGGCGGCGGTCGCCACGGCACCGAGCCCGCGCGCGCCGGCCGCCAGCTCGGCCGCCGCCGTCCGCGCCCCGCGCAGGAGCACCGTGCCGCGGACGACGAGGAAGGCGCCGATCGCGCCCAGCAGCAGCCGCGCCCCGGCGGCGTCCCACAGGACCGCGGTGACGGCGACGACGAGCATTCCCACGCCGAGCGCCACCCAGCGCGGCCACGTCCGGCGCGCCACCTCGGGGGCCATCGACTCGGTGCTGCCGGTCAGGATTCCGTTCGCCACCCGCCCAGTGTCCCTCACGCCGGCCGTCTCCTCCGCAGGCCGGGCACCGTGCCCTGTGCCACGCTGAGCCGTTGGCGTCGCGCGGTCGGAGGAGCCGGTCATGAGTGCGGAGAGTGCGGCGGGTTCGGCGCTGCGTGGGGTCCGGCAGGCGGGGAACGGCGACGCCCTGGAGCACCTGGCGCGCGTCGGGCTGCTGGCCTACGGCGTCGTCCACCTGCTGGTGGCCTGGCTGGCGCTGCAGCTGGCCTGGGGTGGAGGCGGCCAGTCCGCCGACCAGTCCGGCGCGATGGCGACGGTCGCCGAGTCCCCCGTCGGGAAGCCGCTGCTGTGGGTCGTCGCCGTCGGGCTGATCGCGCTCGCCGCGTGGCAGGCGGCCGAGATCCTCCGGTGGCGGAGCGGCTGGTCCGCCAGCGGCAAGGCGCGGACCAAGGCGCTGCGCAGGTCGGGGCGGGCGCTGGTGAAGGCCGTCGTCTACGCGGCGCTCGCCGTGCTGGCGATCAAGTTCGCCACGGGCAGCGGCACGTCCAGCTCCCAGTCGCAGCAGCAGACCACCGCCGGTGTCTTCGGCTGGCCGGCCGGGCAGTGGCTGGTCGGGGCCGCGGGCCTGGTGCTGATCGGGGTCGGCGCCTGGCACGTCCGCAAGGGGTTCAACAAGCACTTCCTCAAGGAGATCGACACCTCCGAGGCCTCGCCCGGAGCGCTCCGCCTGGTCACGCGGCTGGGCCAGGTCGGCTTCCCGGGCAAGGGCATCGCGCTCGCGGCGGTCGGCGTCCTGCTGATCTGGGCGGCGGTCACCTTCGACCCGGCCAAGGCCCGCGGGCTCGACGGCGCGCTGCGCGCGATCCTCGACCTGCCGTTCGGCCAGGTCCTGCTGACCATCGTCGCGGTGGGCGTCGCGGCGTTCGGCGCCTTCTGCTTCGCCCGGGCCCGCTACCCCGAGCGCACCTAGCCGTCACCGGCCGGGCCGCCGCACGCCGAGCCGTCGGCACGCTCTGCCTCTGCTCGCACAGGGAAGCAGAGGCAGAGCGTGCCGGATGCCCTCCAGCTCGCCCGGCCGGCACCTGTCCCGGACGATCAGCGGGTGCTCTCCGCCCGCTCGCTGCTCGACCGCGTGCACGAGGTCGTGGAACGGGCCCGCACCGTCACCGACCACCCCGTCCTGACCCACGTCGCCCGCATCGGCCTGGTCGCCTACGGCGCGATACACCTCCTCATCGCGTGGCTGGCGCTCCGGCTCGCCTGGGGGCTGCGCGGAGCGGACGCCGACCAGACCGGGGCCCTGCAGACCGTGGCGGCCGGCCCCGGCGGGCGGGTCCTCCTCTGGCTGATCGGCCTCGGGATGCTGTCGCTGGCGCTCTGGCAGGCCGGCGAGGTCCTGCTGTGGTGGCGCGGGCTCCTCGACCGCGCCCACCGCAGGCGCACCGCCGTCGTCTGCGCCAAGTGCCTGGCCAAGGCGCTCGTCTACGCCGTCCTCGGCATCACCGCGCTGCTGTTCGCCGTGGGGCTGGAGTACGAGGCGGACGAGCGGCTGGCCGACCTCACCGACGACGCGCTGGAGATCCCCGGGGGCGCCGCGCTGGTGTTCGTCGCCGCCGCCGGTGTCGTGGCGGTCGGCCTCTACACGCTGGTGCGCGGGCTCACCGGCGGCTTCATGCGCGACATCGACCTGCCCGCCGCCCCGGACCGCTGGGAGCCGCTGATCGAGGCGGTCGGGAGGGTCGGCTACGTCGCGAAGGGCGCCGCGTTCGGACTGGTCGGCGTCCTGCTCTGGCGGGCGGCCGCGTCGGCCGACGTCTCGACCGCCACCGGCCTGGACGGCGCGATGACCGCGATCGCCGGCGTCCGGACCGGGCCGTGGCTGCTCACCGCCGTGGCGGTGGGCTTCGCGGCCTTCGGCGGCTACGCCCTGGCGCGGGCGCGCTACCCCGACCGCGACCCGTCGTCCTAGTTGCGGGGACCGCCGGCGACGTAGACGACCTGGCCGGAGACGAAGCCTGCGCCCTCGCTGACGAAGAACGACACCGCGTGGGCGATGTCCTCGGGCACCCCGGCGCGGGCGACGGGGATGGCCGCCGCGCGCTTCTGCACGTAGGACTCCCACTCCTCGCCGATGCGCTCAGCGGTCGCCTTGGTCATCTCGGTCTGGATGAAGCCGGGGGCGATGGCGTTCGCGGTGACGCCGAACTTGCCCAGCTCGATCGCCAGCGTCTTGGTGAAGCCCTGCAGCCCGGCCTTGGCGGTGGCGTAGTTCGCCTGGCCGCGGTTGCCCAGCGCCGAGGTGCTCGACAGGTTCACGATCCGGCCCCACTTGGCGTCGATCATGTGCTTCTGCGCCGCGCGGGTCATGAGGAACGACCCGCGCAGGTGCACGTGCATGACCAGGTCCCAGTCGGCGTCGCTCATCTTGAACAGCAGGTTGTCGCGGGTCACCCCGGCGTTGTTGACCAGCACGACCGGCGGCCCGAGCTCGGCGGCGATCCGGTCGACGGCGGCCTGCACCTGCTCGGCGTCGCCGACGTCGGCGCCCACCGCCAGCGCCCGGCCACCCGCGGCCTCGATCGCCTCGACGGTGCCGCGGGCGTCGTCCTCGGACAGGTCCAGGACGGCGACGTCGAAGCCGTCGGCTGCCAGCCGCTGCGCCGTGGCGGCGCCGATTCCCCGGGCGGCCCCCGTGACGATGGCGACGCGGGCCATCAGGCGACCCGCTCGAAGACCGCGGCCAGGCCCTGGCCGCCGCCGATGCACATGGTCTCCAGTCCGTAGCGGGCCCCGCGGCGGTCCATCTCGCGCAGCAGCGTGGCGAGGATGCGCCCGCCGGTCGCGCCGACGGGGTGGCCGAGCGAGATGCCCGAGCCGTTGACGTTGGTGCGGTCCCAGTCGCTCTCGGTGAAGTCCCACTCGCGGGCGACCGCGAGGACCTGCGACGCGAACGCCTCGTTGAGCTCGATCAGGTCGATGTCGGAGAGCTTGAGGTCGGCCTGCGCGAGCGCCTTCGCCGTGGCCGGCACGGGACCGATGCCCATCGTCCTCGGCGGCACGCCCGCGACACCCCACGAGACCAGCCGGGCCAGGGGCCGAAGCCCGAGCTCGGCCGCCTTCTCCGGCGTGGTGACGACCGCGATCGCGGCGCCGTCGTTCTGCCCGCTGGCGTTGCCGGCGGTGACGGTCGCCTCGGGGTCGTCCTTGCCCATGATCGGGCGCAGCTTCGCGAGGGTCTCGACGTTCGAGTCGGGCCGGATGTGCTCGTCCCTGTCGACGACGGTCTCGGCCTTCCGGCTCGTCACGGTGACCGGGACGATCTCGTCGGCGAACCGGCCCGCCTCGGTGGCCGCGGCGGCGCGCTGGTGGCTCCGGACGGAGTACTCGTCCTGCTCGTCACGGCCGATCTTGTACTCGCGACGCAGGTTCTCCGCCGTCTCCAGCATGCCGCCGGGAACCGGGTGGTTCTGGCCGCCGGCGGTGACCCGGCCTCGGGCCAGGCCGTCCTGCAGCAGGACACCGGGCCCGGCCTTGACGCCCCAGCGCATGGCCGTCGAGTAGAAGGGCGCGTTGCTCATGGACTCCGCGCCACCGGCCAGCACGAGGTCGGAGGCGCCGGACTGGACCTGCATCGCGCCGTAGAGGACCGCCTGCAGGCCCGAGCCGCAGCGCCGGTCGATCTGGAGCCCGGAGGCCGTCACCGGCAGGCCGGCGTCGAGGGCGGCGACGCGGCCGATGGCGGGTGCGTCCATCGTCGGGTAGCAGTGGCCGAGGAGGACGTCCTCCACCGACTCCGGCGGCAGTCCCGTCCGCTCCATCAGCGCGCGGATCACCGTCGCGGCGAGCTCCTGCGCCGGCACGTCCCGCAGCGATCCGCCGAAACCCCCGACCGGGGTCCGCAGCGGCTCGCAGATGACCGCATCTCGCACGGTGGTCCTCCCTGAACCTCTCGACCGAGCCCCGCCCCGTCAGCCGGGGACGGCGGCACCGAGTCTGCCCCCGCGGGCACGCGGCCGCGCGAGCGGCCCGGTCAGCGGGGGCGGGGAGGTGCGGCTGGAGGGGTCAGGCGACGCCCTGCGCGGCGCTGTCGCCCACGCGCTCGGCCTTGAGGAGCTCCCACAGGCCGGTGATCTGCAGCGGGCGGATGACCGCCCGCGAGGACGCCAGCACCCGCATCGTCACGTCCTGTCGCACGGCACGGCGGTGGGCCGCGGCGAGGACGCACAGGCCGGCGGAGTCGAGGAAGGTGACCTGCCCGAGGTCGACGGTGAGCTCGCGGACGTCGCCGCCCTCGAGGAGGGTCTCGAGCTGCTGGCGGAGGACGGGAGCCGAGGTCGAGTCGACCTCACCGGACGCGGTGACGCAGACCGACGAGCCGGTGCCCGACACGTCGACGGACACGAGGTCCGTGGTGGTGGGTTCGAGTGAGGAAGCGGTCACGGATGTGCCTCTCGAGGCGGTGAAACCGGACCAGCGACGGGGCCTCCGAGGCGGAGGCGGCGGAACTGGCGAGACGGCTGACTGTTGAACCGCTACCCATGACCGTAGGGATCCGGCTCTCCGACCGCAAGGCTTCCGCCCCCGCACGTGTCCCATCCGTCACACGGGGAGCGGCCGCGAGCGGGCGCCCGGCCGGCGGATACTGGTGCGCGTGAGGACTCGGTGGGCAGTGGGCGGCGCGGTCGCGGTGGCCGTGTCGGTCGCCGCCTACCTGCTGCTCGACCCGGTCGTCGCCACCTTCGTGGCGATCGTGCTGGTCACCGTCGTGGGCATCGCCGTCCTGGCCGCCGACTGGGACCGGCACTCCACCTTCGAGGAGCGGGAGCTCCAGCGCGCCCGCCGGCGCAAGGAGAAGTGGGAGCGGGGGGCGGCCGCCCGGGAGCGCGACCGCGTGAAGTGGGAGGCGCACCGGGCCCGCCAGGAGGCGAAGAAGGCCGGCCAGGGGCAGTAGGCGGTTATTCGCTCGACGCGTCCGCGGACCGTCCCTAGCCTTCCCGGCATGCGGTACTCCGTGCGCGCGCGCACCGTCTGAGCCGACCACTCCCGCGGAGCGGCATCGCCGCCCGCCGTCGGCACCCGTGACTCCTCCGGGTGCCCGCTCCCTCTGCCCGGCGGGGCTGCTCCGGCGTCCCCGGGCACCCCTGCGACCTCTCCCGGAGGCACCCCGTGTCACGTCCCACCCCTGTCGGCGACGGCCCCGCGGCCGCCGCCCGCGCCGCCCTGCCCGAGTCCGACACCGCGGCGTTCGACCGGCTCGCCGGCGCCGTGCTCGCCTCGGCCGGCGCTCCGCTCGGTGCGCTGCTGCGCGCCCAGCTCCCCGGCACCGCCGGTGTCCGCTGGCTCCGCCAGGAGGGCCTGCCGCCGACCACGCGGCCCACGGCGCTCACCGCGGTGCACTGGCGCTCGCTCTTCGAGTGCTGGCGCGCCACCTCCCGCGCCCCCGGACCCGGTGCACCGGCCGGGCGGCGCGGCGGGCGCCCGTCCACCCACGGCCACGCCCCGGGTGCGGCCGCGATCCCGCGCTGGGGCCAGTAGAAGGACCCCCTCCCTCTCACCGCTCGCCCGCTCGCGGCGAGCCTCCGGAGAGGGCCGGTGGAGCCTGACCGGAAGAGATCCTTCAGCCCCCGACCGCGTCCTCGGCCGCCAGGTCGAGGACGCGGTCGGGGTGCGCGAAGGCCTCGGCCAGCGCCTGGCGCGCCGACCACGCCCCGGCCCGCCACGCCAGGGCGCGGCCGAGCCCCTCCGGGGTGCCGTCCACGTGGTCGACGTCCCCGTCCGGCCACCAGCTGACGGGCCGCCCGTCGACGACCAGCCGCTCGTGGACGACGACGTCACCGGCCAGGCGGTCGACGCCGAGCCGGGCGGCGGCCAGGTCGGCACCGGGCACGTCCGCCCAGGCGCGCCGCTCCCCCGGGCCCGTCGGCGCGCCCCTGACGACCTCGCTGGCCAGCGGCAGGTCGAGCAGGTCCGCGACCGCTCCGGGCGCACCACCGGCAGGGACGATGGGCGCTCGCACCAGTGGCTGCAACCACGGGGCGTCCAGCACCACGGCGTCCTCGACCACCCGGTCCGGCGCGACCCGCACCCGGTCCGGTGGGTCGACGTCGATGCCCTCGAGTGCCACTGCCAGGCGGGCGTAGACGGTGCGGAGGACGTCGGGGCGCACCGTCAGCGCCGGGTTCCCGAGCCGG
This sequence comes from Blastococcus sp. SYSU D00922, assembly GCF_054050495.1. Lineage (NCBI taxonomy): Bacteria > Bacillati > Actinomycetota > Actinomycetes > Geodermatophilales > Geodermatophilaceae > Blastococcus > Blastococcus sp. SYSU D00922. The sequence continues at coordinate 21,941 of NZ_JBJGZL010000013.1, read as the reverse complement.
TCGAGCAGATCGATGGCGGCGTCGACGTCGGCGAGGACGTCACCGACCGTCGCCGGTGGCCGGAGCAGGGCCAGGAGCCCGGCCGGCCCGTGCGCGGGTTCGTACAGTCCCTGTAACTCCGTGCTCTCGGGGTGCCGGAGCCGGTCGGGACGCCGGCCGGCCAGCACCGGGTGCGTGAGCAGCCACCACCGCAGGTACCCCGGTACCGCGACACCGCCCAGGTCGACGTCGGCCCAGGCGTCCGCCGGGAGTGCGGCGGCCAGCGGCAGCGCGCGCTCCCAGTCCGTGACCAGCTCGAGGTCGCGGACGGCGACCACCGCGGGCCACCCGGGCGGCGGGGCGTCGTGCGGGAGGCGGTCGAGGACGGCGTCCACCCATTCCTCGGCGCCGTCGACGTCGAGGTCGTCGGGGTGGTCGGCGCGCACGAGCGCGAAGGTGTCGAGCACGCCGACGGCCCGCAGCACGTCCGGGTCGGTGGCCGCCGCCGTCCGCGGGTCCAGCACCCCCAGCGCCCCCTCGGCCAGGACTCCCGCGAGCACCGACCCCGGCAGCACGAGCTCCCCGGCGGGTGCCCAGCCGCCGTCCGCGTCGGGCAGGGCGAGCTCGGCCAGCCACGGCAGCTCCCCCACCGCCGGCCGGGCCGCCGCCACCAGGGCCAGCACCGCCTCCGCGAGGTCCTCCGGATCCGGCGCGCTCTCCAGCGCGTCCTCGACCGAGTCCATCGACGCCTCGACGGCGGCCCGCACGCCCGGGTCGGCGAGCACGGCGTGCGCGGTCGCGGGCCGGGCGCCGAGGCGTTCCAGCAGCAGGCGGGCAGCGCGCGGGGCGACCGCGTCCGGCTCCGCCAGCCGCAGCCCGAGCGCACCGAGGCGGCGGACCGGGAGCCCCTCCTCCGGCAGCAGCACCCCGGCCGGACCGTGCGCCAGCCGGCCGTCGGCGAGCGGCACCGGCAGGGCAGCGAGCTCCTCGCGGTCGGCGCCGTCCAGGGCGGAGTACAGCGCCGCCCACCAGGACGGGGGCCGCTCGACCCCGCGGACAGCCTCCACCGCCTCCGCCGTCCCGATGCGCCGGACGCCGAGCGCGGTGAGCGCGCCGCCGTCGGAGCGCCGCGACCAGGCGGCGGGCAGGAGCCCCGGCACGACGTCCCGCAGCGCGGCGACCCGCTCGTCGGTGGGGTCGTCGAGGGCGGTCGCGCGGTCGGCGGTCTGCCGCGCCGCGGGATCGGCCGCCACGGGCAGCCAGGCCACCGTCCGCAGCCGGTCCAGGACCGCGGCGCACAGCGCGGCGTCGAGGGCGGCCCCGGCCAGGCCCACCCGCGGCACCAGCGCCAGCACCGCGGGATCGGCGGGCAGTCCGGTCACCAGGTCGCCGACCGTCGCGGCGGCCGCCCCCACCAGGGCGTCGGTGACCGGGCCGGGCGCGACGTGGCGGCGGTCCGGCCCGAGCGGGAAGGGCGCGATCAGCCGCACCGGCACCGACAGCGGCTCGTCGCTCGGCGTCGGTGCGTGCACCACCTGGGCGCCCGGCAGGGGTCGCGGGCGGCCGTCGTCGTCGAGGGGCACTGCCGCCGTCACGGTCCAGGCCCGGCGGGACCGCTCCTCCACCGGCCGGTCGGCGACCAGGTCCGCCGCGAGCTCGCCCGACCGCTCCGCGACCGCCCACGTCGTCGTCCCGGTGCCGTCGGTGATCCGCGCGGACCCGCCGGAGCGCTCGATGCGCAGGCTGCGGCACCGGCCGCCGGACACGACCTCGATCTCCGCCAGGCCCGGCAGGGCGAGCAGCAGCTCCGGCGGGAGATCGTCGAGGGCCCGGGCGACCGATTCCTCGGCCCCGGCGCGCAGCCGCAGCACCACCTCCGTGGCGAAGCCCTCGGGCGGCGACCCCTCGGCCGGCCAGGGCAGCCGCAGCACCGGCACCCCGCCGTCCCGGCGCGCGACCTCGGCCGCGAGGGCCGGCACCGCGGCGACCTCGGCCCGGGTCAGGTCGGCGCTGAACCGCATGCCGCCGGCCTCCGAGAGCACCGCCGGCTCGTCGGTCACGGCCAGGACGGCGGAGAACCCGACCCCGAAGCGCCCGACGGCCGCCGCGTCGTCCCGCTTGGCCGAGGCCCGCAGCGTCGCCAGCCCCTGGACGCCGGCCGCGTCGAGCAGTGCGCCGGTGTTGGCCGCCCGCAGCGTCGCGTCGGAGAGCTCCAGCCGCAGCCGGCCGGGCACCCCGGCGCGGACGGCGGCGTCCGCCGCGTTCTGCGCGAGCTCGACGACCAGCCGGTCGCGGTAGCCACCGCGGACCAGGTCCTCCTCGGCGTTGGCGTCCTCCCGGAAACGGGCCGGGTCGGCCGACCACGCGGCCAGCACGCGCCGCCGGACGGCCGCGGTGCCGAACGGGTCACCGGCGAGCGGGGTCTGCATGGGCTCGGGGGCCTCCCTGGCGGCGCGGCGGATCCCTCCACGACACTAGTTCGGCGGGGCGTCCGACGATCTCCAACTATGGGGTGACACCGGGGTTCGCCGCCCCGGGCGGCGGGCACCCGACGCCTGCAGGACCGCGCCCGGACCCGGGCGTGGCAGACGGCCCGGAACCGGGCCCGGCCGACGAGGCGGTGACCGTGGCGCTCTGGGAGTCGGCGCCGTCCCCGTTCGGCTTCCGCGAGCTCTGGTGCGAGCAGCTGCACTCGCTCTCGGAGCTGGCGAAGCTGCGGGCCCGGCTGCGCCGGTCCCTCACCGGCAGCGCGACCGTCGTGCACCCCGAGCGGGAGCACTGGTCGGAGCGGCTCGTGCTCATCGCCGACGAGCTCACGTCCAACGCCCTCCGGCACGGTGGCGCCCCCGTCGCCACCGCGCTCAGCCGCACGGGCGATCGCTGGCTGCTCGCGGTCAGCGACTCCTCCACCGAGGTGCCGCCCACCCCGGCGGTGGGCCGCGACCCCGGGCTCGGCGGCTTCGGCCTCTACCTGGTCGCCGACCTGTCGAAGCGGCACGGCTGGTTCGTCGACCGCGGCACCAAGACCGTCTGGGCCGAGATCGAGGCCGACGAGGGCTGAGCCACCCCTCTGCCGCCCGTCCCCGCTCGGGTCTCCCCGTGCCGGGACAAGTGACTCGCAGGTAACCTGCGCCACATGTCGCTCGTCGAGCAGATGGACACCGTCACCGACGCCTCCGCGGGCACGGTGGACCGCCACGACACCACCCAGACGTTCGAGTCGACGAACCCCGCCTCCGGTGCGGTCGTCGGCGTCTTCCCGGTGCACGACACCGAGGCCGTCGAGGAGACCGTCGCGCGGGCCCGCACCGCCGCCGCGCACTGGGCCGACCTCGGGTTCGACGGGCGCAAGGCGCGCCTGGCGGCCTACCGCGGCTACCTCGCCCGCCGGATGAACGAGCTCGCCGACCTCGTGCACCGCGAGAACGGCAAGCCGCACGCCGACGCGATCCTCGAGATCACGCTCGCCGTCGACCACCTGGCCTGGGCCGGCGCCAACGCCCGGAAGACACTCGGCCCGCGCCGGGTGAAGGCCGGGATGCTGGCGGCCAACCACGCCGCCTACCTCGAGTACCAGCCGCTCGGCGTCGTCGGCGTCATCGGCCCGTGGAACTACCCGGTGTTCACGCCGATGGGCTCCATCGCCTACGCGCTCGCCGCGGGCAACGCCGTCGTCTTCAAGCCGTCGGAGTACACGCCCGCCGTCGGGGCGTGGCTGGCCGCCGCGTGGCGGGCCGCCGTCCCCGACTGCGAGGACGCGTTCCAGGTCGTCACCGGCTACGGCGAGACCGGCGCGGCCCTCTGCCGGGCCGGCGTCGGCAAGCTGGCCTTCACCGGCTCGGCGCCGACCGGCCGCAAGGTCATGGCCACCTGCGCGGAGACCCTCACCCCGGTGCTCATGGAGCTCGGCGGCAAGGACGCGATGATCGTCGACGACGACGCCGACGTGGTGGCCGCCGCCGACGCCGCCGTCTGGGGCGCGATGAGCAACGCCGGGCAGACCTGCATCGGCATCGAGCGGGTCTACGCCACCAGCAAGGTCTACGACCGGTTCGTCGCCGAGGTGACCGAGCAGGTGCGCCGGCTCCGCCCGGGTTCGGACGACGAGGCGACCTACGGCCCCATGACGATGGCCTCGCAGGGCGACACCGTCCGCCGGCACGTCTCGGACGCCGCCGCGAACGGCCGCGTGGTCCGCGGCGAGGCCGACCCGAACCTCTTCCCGAGCGAGAACTTCCTGGCGCCCGCCGTGCTGCTCGACGTCCCCGAGGACTCCCCCGCCATCCAGGAGGAGACGTTCGGGCCGACCCTGGCGATCACCAGGGTGCGCGACGCCGAGGAGGCGCTCGAGAAGGCGAACGCCACCAGCTACGGCCTCGCCGGCTCGGTGTTCACGAAGTCGAAGGCGCGGGGCCTGGAGCTGGCCCGCCGGATGCGCAGCGGCATGACGTCGGTGAACTCGGTGCTCACCTTCGCCTCGGTGCCCGCGCTGCCCTTCGGCGGCGTCGGCGAGAGCGGCTTCGGCCGGATCCACGGCGAGGACGGGCTCAAGGAGTTCACCCGCGCCAAGGCCATCACCCGGCAGCGCTACGCCCTGCCGGTGAACCTCATGAGCTTCAGCCGCCCGGCGTCGGCCACCGACGCCGTCGCCCGCGTCATGGGCATGATCCACGGGCGGCACCGGTGACCGAACTCGACACCGAGTACGACGTCGTCGTCGTCGGCGCCGGGTCGGCCGGTTGCGCGCTGGCCGGCCGGCTGTCGGAGGACCCGACGCTGAGGGTGCTGCTGCTCGAGGCGGGCGGCTCCGACGACGTCCTCGAGGTCCAGATCCCGGCCGGGCTCTACAAGACGTGGCGCACCCGGCTCGACTGGAACTACACGACGGAGCCGCAGCCGGGGCTCGACGGCCGCAAGCTGTTCTGGCCGCGCGGCAAGCTGCTCGGCGGCTCGTCGTCGATCAACGCGATGATCTACATCCGCGGCGCCCGGGCCGACTACGACGAGTGGGCCGAGCTGACCGGGGACAAGGCCTGGTCCTACGACCACGTGCTGCCGCTGTTCCGCCGCATGGAGGACAACGAGCGCGGCGCCGACCGCTTCCACGGCGTCGGCGGCCCGCTGCGGGTCGAGGACCTGCGGTCGCCGCACCCGTGGACCCGCGCCGTCGTCCAGTCGGCGGTCGCCGCCGGCTACCCGCGCAACGACGACTTCAACGGTGAGACGCAGGAGGGCGTCGGGCAGTACCAGGTGACGCAGAAGCGCGGGCGCCGCTGGTCGTCGGCCGCTGCGTACCTGCACCCCGCGGAGCGCCGTCCCAACCTGACCGTGCGGACAGGGGCCCTCACCACCCGGGTGCTGGTGGAGAACGGCCGGGCGACCGGCGTCGAGTACCGCGCCGGCGGCCGCGTGCACACCGTGCGCGCCACCCGCGAGGTGGTGCTCTCCGGCGGCGCGATCAACTCGCCGCAGCTGCTGATGCTGTCGGGCATCGGGCCCGCCGACCACCTGCGCGAGGTGGGCGTCGACGTCGTCCACGACCTGCCGGGCGTGGGCGCGAACCTGCAGGACCACCCGCTGGTGCCGATGGTCTACGACGTGCGGTCGGGCAGGTCGCTGCGCCTGGCCGAGACGCCGCTCAACCTGGCGCGGTGGAAGGCGGCCGGCCGCGGCCCGCTGACCTCCAACCTCGCCGAGGCGGGGCTTTTCACCCGCTCCTCCCCCGAGCTCGCCGAGCCGGACCTGCAGTACCACTTCCTGCCGGTCAAGTTCTGGAAGCAGGCGGAGATCGACCCGGACGTCGAGGCCTTCAGCACGCTCGTCGTCCTGGTGCACGTGCACTCGCGCGGCTCGGTGCGGCTGCGGTCGGCCGACCCGTCGTGGGCGCCGTCCATCGACGCCGGCTACCTCACCGACGAGCGCGACCTCGAGGCGCTGGTGACCGGCGTGGAGAAGGCGCGCGACATCGCCGGCGTCGGGCCGCTCGCCTCGGTCCTGGCCGGCGAGTGGTCGCCGGGCAAGGACGTGCAGGGCCGCGACGCCCTCCGCGCGAAGGTGAAGGAGACCCTCGAGTCGCTGTACCACCCGGTCTCGTCGTGCCGGATGGGCGTCGACGACCAGGCGGTCGTGGACTCGCAGCTGCGGGTGCGCGGCATCGAGGGCCTGCGGGTCGCCGACGCCTCGGTGATGCCGACGCTGGTGCGGGGCAACACCAACGCGCCGACGATCATGATCGCCGAGCGCGCCGCGGACCTCATCCTCGGCCGCTCCGTCGACCCCGCCCTCGCCGCCGCCCTCTAGGAGGCCCGGGGGGCCGAAGTGGCCACCACGGCCCCCGTCGGCGTCAGCCGTGGGCCTGGGCGGCGGCGGCTTCCTCGCGGTCGGTCGGCAGCGCGGTCCGCGCCGGCGGCGGCAGGTTGCGGCGGATGGAGATCGACGCGACGGCGGCCACCATGCACAACCCGCCGGCGAGGAACCAGGCCAGGTCGTAGGAGCCGGTGACGTCGCGGATCACGCCGCCGCCGAACGCCGCGACCGCCGAGCCGACCTGGTGCGAGGCGAACACCCAGCCGAAGACGACGGGCGCGCGGGCGCCGAAGTGCTCGCGGCACAGCGCCAGCGTCGGCGGCACGGTGGCCACCCAGTCCAGGCCGTAGAAGACGATGAACGCGACCATGCTCAGGTGCAGCTCCGGCCCGAACAGGGTCGGCAGCGCGAACAGCGACAGCCCGCGCAGCCCGTAGTAGGCCAGCAGCAGCGCCCGCGGGTCGACGCGGTCGGTCAGCCAGCCGGAGAACACGGTGCCGGCGATGTCGAAGATGCCGACGACGGCGAGCAGGCCGGCCGCCGTGGTCACGGGCAGCCCGTGGTCGTGCGCCGCCGGGATGAAGTGCGGCTGCACCAGCCCGTTGGTCGACATCCCGCAGATGAAGAACCCGACGGCCAGCAGCCAGAACGGCCGGCTCTTCGCGGCGAGCACCAGACCCTGGAGGGCGGCCCGCGCGGCGCCGGTGCGCACCGGCTCGACGTCGTCGGCCGCGGTCCCGCCGTAGGGGACGGCGCCGACGTCACGGGGCCGGTCGCGCAGCAGCCAGGCGACCAGCGGCAGGACGGCCAGCGCCGCCGCCGTCGTGCCCAGCGACGCCGCCCGCCAGCCCCACTCCGAGTCGATCCAGGCCACCAGCGGCAGGAAGATCAGCTGCCCCGCCGCACCGCCGGCGGTGAGGATGCCGGAGACCAGACCGCGCCGGGCGACGAACCAGCGGCCGGTCACCGTCGCCACCAGCGACAGCGCCATCGAGCCGGCGCCCAGGCCGACCAGCACGCCCCACAGCAGGAGCAGCTGCCAGCTGGCGGTCATGAAGACGGTGAGCCCGCTGCCCAGCGCCACCACCAGCAGCGCCCCCATGACGACACGGCGGATGCCGAACCGCTCCATGAGCGCGGCGGCGAACGGCGCGGTCAGCCCGTAGAGCGCCATGTTGATGGCGACGGCGGCCGAGATGGTCGACACCGACCAGCCGAACTCCGCCCGCAGGGGGTCGATCAGCACACCCGGCACCGCGCGGAACGCGGCCGCTCCGACGAGGGCCAGGAAGGTCACGGCGGCGACCCACCACGCGGGGTGGATGCGGTGCGCGCGCGGCGGGGCGAGGGCGGTCACGACGGAGAGCATGGCGGATCGGGCCCGCCGGAGGGAGTGGCCCGACGGCCAACATGTGCAAGGATCCGGCCATGACCGCTGAGCGGCACGAGGTCGCCGTCCTGGCCCTGCCGGAGACGATGGCCTACGAGGTCGGGCTCCCCCACCAGTTCCTCGGCAGCGCGGCAGGGCCCGACGGCCGGAAGCTGTACCGGGTCCGGGTGGCCAGCCTCGACGGCGGCCCCGTGCGGACGTCGGCCGGCTACTCGGTCCTGCCCGAGCACGACGCCTCCATCCTCCGGACGGCGCAGACCGTCGTCGTCCCCGGCGTCTACGGCACGTCGGCGATGACCGAGGGCACCGTGCCCGACGAGCTGGCCGACCTGCTGCGCGAGACGGCCGCGCACGCGCGGCTGGTCTCCATCTGCACCGGCGCCTTCGTCCTGGCCGCCGCCGGCCTGCTCGACGGCCGGCCGGCGACCACCCACTGGGTGCACGCCCCCGCCTTCGCCCGGCTGTTCCCTCAGGTGGCCCTCGACCCGGACGTCCTGTTCGTCGACGACGGCGACGTGCTCACCTCCGCCGGCAACGCCGCGGGCATCGACGTCCTGCTGCACGTGATCCGCCGCGACCACGGCAGCGAGGTGGCCAGCCGGGTCGCCCGGCGCAGCGTCGTGGCGCCGTGGCGGGACGGCGGGCAGTCGCAGTTCATCGAGCGGCCGGTGCCCGAGGCCGGCGACTCCGGGACGGCGGCCACCCGCGCCTGGGCGCTCGAGCACCTCGACGAGCCGCTCACCCTGGCCGACCTCGCGCACCACGCCCGGATGAGCGTCCGCACGTTCACCCGGCGGTTCCGCGACGAGACGGGCCTCTCGGCCACCCGCTGGCTGGTCCAGCAGCGGGTCGCGCTCGCCCGCCGGCTGCTGGAGTCGACCGACGTCCCGGTCGAGCGGGTCGCCGAGCAGGCCGGCTTCGGCACCACCGCCTCGCTGCGCCAGCACCTGCACGCCGCGATCGGCGTCGCTCCGCTGGCCTACCGCCGCACCTACCGCGGACCGGTCGCTCACCCGATGTGACCGGCGACTCCCCCGCCGTGGGACCACGGGCGGGCGATCTCTGGTTGAGTGAGGAGTACCGGCGCCGCCCTCGCTCACCCTGAGCGGCAGGAATCGACGTCGGGCTGAGGCTGCGCCACCGAGGTGCGCCCGGCTGACCGACGTCTCGCCGACGGAGTGAGCCCGCCCTGCCCCGAGCAGGTGCGCCGGCACGCGCCCGCCGAGGTGTCGTGCGGCCACTCGAGCGTCGAGGAACCCATGACTTCGCAGAACGGCACCACCCAGAGCTCCGACCGTCCCCGCCGCCGTCGCGGCGGCCGCGGTCGCGGCACCCGTCCCGCGGGCGAGCCGCAGGTCCAGCAGGCGGCGCCCGCCGCCGCGCCCGTGGCGCCGGCCGTCGTGCCCGTCCAGGCACCCGCGACCGTCCTCCCCACCGACACCACCTTCGACGCCCTCGGCGTCCCCGCGCCGATCGTCGAGGTGCTCTCGGCCAGCGGCATCACCGCGCCCTTCCCGATCCAGGTCGCCACGCTGCCCGACAGCCTCGGCGGCCGCGACGTGCTCGGCCGTGGCCGCACCGGCTCGGGCAAGACGCTCGCCTTCAGCATCCCGCTGGTCGCCCGCCTGGCCGCCTCGGACAGCCGCCGGCAGCCCAAGCGCCCGCGCTCGCTGATCCTCGTGCCGACCCGCGAGCTGGCCAATCAGGTCGCCGCCGTCGTCGAGCCGATGGCCACCGCCCTGGGCATGAAGACGACGACGATCTTCGGCGGCGTCGGCCAGAACCCGCAGGTGCAGGCGCTGGCCGGCGGCATCGACGTGCTCATCGCCTGCCCCGGCCGGCTCGAGGACCTCATCGGCCAGGGTCACTGCGACCTCGGCGCCGTCGAGATCACGATCCTGGACGAGGCCGACCACATGGCCGACCTCGGCTTCCTGCCCGGCGTGAAGCGCCTCATGGACCGCACTCCGAAGGTCGGCCAGCGGCTGCTCTTCTCGGCCACGCTGGACAACGGCGTCGACGTCCTGGTCAAGCGCTACCTGAGCGACCCGATCACGCACTCGGTCGACCCGGCCGTGGCACCGGTGAGCACGATGACCCACCACGTCCTGCAGGTGCAGAACGCGGACAAGGCCGAGGTCGTGCGCCAGCTCGCCTCGGGCCTCGGGCGCAGCGTGCTGTTCACCCGCACCAAGCACCAGGCCAAGAAGCTGGCCAAGCAGCTCACCGCCCAGGGCATCCCGGCGGTCGACCTGCACGGCAACCTCAGCCAGAACGCCCGCGAGCGCAACCTCGAGGCGTTCACCACGGGTGCGAGCCGGGTGCTGTGCGCGACCGACATCGCCGCGCGCGGCATCCACGTGGACGACGTCGCGCTGGTCGTGCACGTCGACCCGCCGGCCGAGCACAAGGCGTACCTGCACCGTTCCGGCCGCACGGCCCGAGCGGGCGCCGAGGGCGCCGTCGTCACCGTGTCGACGCCCGACCAGGCCGGCGAGGTTCGCACGCTCGCGCGCCAGGCCGGGATCACCCCGAAGGTCAGCGTCGTGCGGCCGGGTGCGCCGGAGATCAAGGCACTCACCGGCCCGGCCGCGCCCTACGTCGAGCCGGCCCCGGCGCCCGAGCCGCAGCCCCAGGGCAACGGCGGCGGCCGTCGCCGTCGCGGCGGTTCCGGTGGCGGTGCGCCCAAGGCGACGTCGTCGTCCGGCGCCTCGCGTGGTGGGTCGGGCCGCGCGTCCGGCCCCGCGCGCACCCGCGCCGAGCTGGCCGCGCGGGCGGGGACGACGTCCGCCGCCTCCTTCAGCGCCCGCTCGCGCCGCGGCGGCCGCTGACCCCACGGACGACGAGTGCCGACTCGTCGACATGTCAGCCGGTTGACATGACGACGAGTCGGCACCCATGACGCACCGGGTGCGGGTGCGCGACGGAAGCCCGCCCGCCCCGGTGCAGCTCTGCTAGTTCCCGCTGGAGAAGGCGGCGTCGAAGGCCGCGGCCGGCGGGTCGAACGCCAGCCGGCGCACGAACTCCAGCGCCTCGGGGGCGCCGACGAGGCGGTCCATGCCGGCGTCCTCCCACTCCACCGAGATCGGCCCGTCGTAGCCGATGGTGTTGAGCATCCGGAAGCAGGCCTCCCACGGGACGTCGCCGTGGCCCGTGGACACGAAGTCCCACCCGCGCCGCGGGTCGGCCCAGGGCAGGTGCGAGCCCATGCGGCCGTTGCGCCCGTTGCCGACCTGCTTCTTCGCGTCCTTGCAGTCGACGTGGTAGATCCGGTCCTTGAAGTCCCAGATGAACGACACCGGGTCCAGGTCCTGCCACACGAAGTGCGACGGGTCCCAGTTGAGCCCGAACGCCTCGCGGTGGCCGATGGCCTCCATGGTGCGGACCGTCGTCCAGTAGTCGTAGGCGATCTCCGACGGGTGGACCTCGTGGGCGAACCGCACGCCGACCTCGTCGAAGACGTCGAGGATCGGGTTCCAGCGGTCGGCGAAGTCGCGGTAGCCGTCCTCGATCATCGACTCGGGCACCGGCGGGAACATCGCGACGGTCTTCCAGATCTTGGACCCGGTGAAGCCGACGACGGTCTTCACGCCGAGCTTCGCCGCCGCACGGGCGGTCAGCTTCATCTCCTCGGCGGCGCGCTGGCGGACGCCTTCGGGGTCGCCGTCGCCCCAGACGCGCGGGTGCACCATGCCGCGGTGCCGCTCGTCGATCGGGTCGTCGCAGACCGCCTGGCCGTTGAGGTGGTTCGAGATCGCGAAGACCTGCAGGTTGTAGCGCTTGAGCAGGTCCAGCTTCTCCTGCACGTACGAGTCGTCGTTCGCGGCGCGCTCGACGTCGAGGTGGTCGCCCCAGCAGGCGATCTCCAGGCCGTCGTACCCCCACTCCGAGGCGAGCCGGGCCACCTCCTCGAACGGCAGGTCGGCCCACTGGCCGGTGAAGAGGGTGACGGGACGGGGCATCAGATGTCCTCTCGGGTCATGACGGGAACTCGGTCCAGGTCGAGCGGTCGCCGGCGCTGCGCTCCACGGCGTCGAGCACCCGCTGCACCTGCAGTCCGTCGGCGAACGACGGCGCCGGGTCGGTGTTCTCCGCGATCGCGGTGACCAGGTCGACGACCTGGTGGGTGAAGCCGTGCTCGTAGCCCAGACCGTGCCCGGCCGGCCACCACGCGGCGACGTACGGGTGCTCCGGCTCGGTCACGATGACCCGGCGGAAGCCGGCGGTCTCCGCGGGCTCGCTGCCGTCGAAGAACTCCAGGACGTTCATGTCCTCGAAGTCGAACGCCAGGCTGCCCGCCGACCCGTTGATCTCGATGCGGATGCCGTTCTTGCGGCCGAGCGCGAACCGCGTGGCCTCGAAGACGCCCAGCGCCCCGCCGGTGAACCGGCCGAGGAACACGGCGGCGTCGTCCACGGTGACCGTGCCGGTCCCCTCGCCGCCGACGCCGGTGAGCGAGCCGGCCGAGGCGGGCAGCGGACGCTCCTTGACGAACGTCTCGAGCATCGCGCTGACGCCGGTCAGGTGCTGGCCGGTGATGTACTGCGTCAGGTCGACGATGTGCGCCCCGATGTCACCGAGCGCACCCGAGCCGGCCTTGTCCTTCTCCAGCCGCCACGACATCGGCGCGGCGGGGTCGGCGATCCAGTCCTGCAGGTACTGAGCCCGCACGTGCCGGATGTCGCCCAGCCGGCCGTCGGCGACCAGCTTGCGGGCCAGCCCGATGGCCGGCACCCGGCGGTAGGTGAAGCCGACCATCGACCGCACGCCGCGGGCCGCGGCCTTGGCGGCGGCCTCGGCCATCGCCTCCGCCTCGGCGACGGAGTTGGCCAGCGGCTTCTCGCAGAGCACGTGCTTGCCCGCCTCGAGGGCGGCGATCGCGATCTCGGCGTGGGTGTCGCCGGGCGTGCAGACGTCGACCAGGTCGACGTCGTCGCGCTCGACGACGCGGCGCCAGTCGGTCTCGGTGGACGACCACCCCAGCGTGTCGGCGGCCTCGGCGACGCGGGCGGCGTCGCGGCCGGCCAGCACGGTGAGCTCCGGCCGCAGCGGGAGGGCGAAGAAGTGGGGGGCGGTCCGCCAGGCCTGCGAGTGGGCGGCGCCCATGAAGGCGTAACCGACGAGGCCGACGCGGAGGGCCGGCGTGCCGTGCGTGCTGGTCATGAGGGGGCTCCTGGGTGGAGCGGAGCCGCCGGGCAGGTGGGGACACCCACCCGGCGGCTCCGGATCAGTCGGTCAGGACTCGAAGGCGGCGTCGATGAAGTCGTCGACGTTGTCCGCGGTCACGACCGGGGCGTTGAGGACGATCGTCCGCGGCACGCCCTGCGACTCCAGGTCCGAGATGCTCTTGCCCTGCGCCACGAGGCGGGCCAGGCGGACACCGTCAGCCGCCTGGGTGTGCGGGTAGATGACCGTCGCCTGGAGGACCGAGTCACCGGCCTGGATGGCCCGCATCGCGTTCGCCGAACCGGCGCCGCCGACCATGAAGAACTCGTCGCGGCCGGCGTTCTCGATGGCGGCCAGGACGCCGACGCCCTGGTCGTCGTCGTGGTTCCAGATGGCGTCGATCTGCGGAGCGGCCTGGAGCAGGTTGGCCGCCGCCTCCTCGCCGCCCTCGACGGTGAAGTCGGCGGCGACGCGGTTGCTGACCTCGAGCCCGCAGTCGGACAGCGCGTCGGAGAAGCCCTGGCTGCGGTCCTGGGTCAGCGGCAGCGAGTCGATGCCGGCGATCTCGGCGACCACGGCGTCGGGCTGGTCGCCCAGCTCCTCGCAGATGTAGGTGCCGGCCGAGACACCCATGCCGTAGTTGTCGCCCAGGATCGTGGCGCGGGCGGCGAACGGGCTGTCGAACTCGCGGTCGACGTTGATGACCGGGATGCCGGCCTCCATCGCCTGCAGCGCGACGGGGGTCATCGCGGCGCCGTCGAACGGCAGCAGGACGATGGCGTCGACGCCGTCGTTGATGAAGGTCTCGACCTGGCTGATCTGGGTGCTGACGTCGTTGGTGCCCTCGGCGACCTGCAGCTCGATGTCGCCGTACTCCTCGGCCGCGGCGCGCGCGGCCTCGGTGATGCCGGCCATCCAGCCGTGGTCGGCCGCGGGGGCGGAGAACCCGATGGTGACGGTCTCGCCCTCCTCGTCGTTGTCGCTGGCGGCGTTGTTGCCGCCGCCACCGCCGGAGGACTCGGGCGTGTTCCCGGTGCAGCCGGCGAGAAGCACGCCGGCGCCGATGAACGCGACCGCGGTGGACGTCACGCGGCGGTACCCGCGCTGCCTCGTTGCAGACAATGTTCTCTCCTCGCTCTCGCCACCTGACTCCGTCGCCAGGGGGTGGTACTGCCGTGCCGTGGTGCGCCGGGAGGCCGGGCGGCCCGCCGGGGTGGTGCTGACCCGCGCGCGGGTCAGGTCGTGGGGCCGCTCGCGCCGCCCTGGGCGGCGCCGGCCGGCGAGCCGGGCACGGCGGCCGCGCCGCTCGTCACGCCTCCGGGTCCGCCGGCCGTGCCCGTCGCCGCCGGCGACTTCGTCTTCCGGCTGCGGCCCTCGGCGCCGGCCAGGCGCATCTGCAGGAGGACGGCGAGCACGATGATCACGCCCTGGGCGACGGCCTGCGCCGAGCTCGTCAGGTTGTTCAGCGTGAACACGTTGCCGAGCGTCGTGAGGAGCAGCACGCCGAGGACGGTGCCGACGATCGTGCCCCGGCCGCCGATGAGCAGGGTGCCGCCGATGACGACCGCCGCGATGGCGAGGAGCTCGTACAGCGTGCCGTGCGTGGAGCTACCGGTCGTGGTGCGGGCCATCATCATCACCGCGGCGATGCCGCAGCAGACGCCGGACAGCACGTAGAGCATCACCGTGTGCCGCTGGACGCGGATGCCGGCCAGGCGGGCGGCCTCGGCGTTGCCGCCGACGGCGAAGGTGCGGCGGCCGAACGTCGTCCGGTTGAGCAGGACCCAGCCGACCACGGACACCAGGGCCCAGATGATGACCAGCGTCGGGATGCCCAGGACGTCGCCGGAGAAGAAGGACAGGAAGTCCCGGTCCTGCACGATCTGGGTGCGCCGGTTGGCGATGATCTCGGCCAGACCGCGGGCCGAGACGAGCATGGCCAGCGTGGCGATGAAGGCGACGAGCTTGCCGTAGGCGATGACGACACCGTTGACCAGCCCCGCACCGGCCCCGACCAGGATCGCGGTGACGACCATGACGATCCAGTGGACGTCCTCGGCCAGCGCCTGGGTCGCGAGGGTGGTGGCCCAGACCGACGCCAGCGCGAGGATGGCCCCGACCGACAGGTCGATGCCACCGCCGATGATCACGAACGTCATCCCGATGCTCACCACGCCGATGACCGCGGCCAGCCGGAGGATGGTGAGGACGTTGTCGACGTCGGCGAACCTGTCGCCGGCCGTGATGACCCCGACGATGCAGAGGATCGCCAGGGCGACGACCAGCCCGAGGTTCCGGCCGATCGGTCCGGACATGAAGCCGGCCCGGCCCCCGTTCTGCGACGCCGTCTCCTCCTGCGTCGTCCCGGTCAGTGCGCTGCTCATGCCACGTCCCCTTCGTGCAGTGCGGTGCCGGTGTGCGGCGTGCCTTCCATGACCAGGTCGAGCACGCGGTGCTCGTCGAGCTCGTCGGCCGGCGCCTCGGCGACGACGGCGCCGTCGGCGATGACGAGGACCCGGTCGGCCAGACCGAGCACCTCCGGGATCTCGCTGGAGACCACGACGACGGCCACGCCGCGGTCGGCCAGGTCGCGGACCAGCGCGTAGATCTCCGAGCGCGCGCCGACGTCCACACCGCGGGTGGGCTCGTCGAGGAGCAGCACCCGGCAGTCGCGCAGCAGCCAACGGGCCAGCACGACCTTCTGCTGGTTGCCGCCGGACAGCGTCCGGACGATGCGCGTCACGTCGGCCGGCCGGACGTCCAGCGACCGGGTCTGCTCGCGGGCGGCCGACTTCTCGGCGTTCCCCGACAGGAACCCTCCGCGCGCGAAGCGGCGGAGGCTCGAGACGGTGATGTTGCGGTAGACCGAGTCGTCGAGCAGCAGCGCCTGGCTCTTGCGCTCCTCGGGGGCCAGCCCGATGCCGGCGGCGACGGCGGACCCCACGTCGCCGTTGCGCAGCCGCTTGCCGCCGAGCCGGACCGTGCCGGACGTGGCGCGGCGGGCGCCGTAGATCGTCTCGAGGATCTCCGAGCGGCCCGAGCCGACGAGCCCGGCCAGGCCGACGATCTCCCCGGGCCGGACGCTGAGGCCGACGCCCTCGAAGTGGCCGCGCAGACCCAGGCCCTCGACCTCGAGCAGCGGTGCGCCCGTCGGGGCGGTGCGCCGCTCCGGGAAGACGTACTCGATCGTGCGGCCGGTCATCAGCGTGATGACGTCGCGGGTGGGGGTGTCCCGGGCGGGCAGGCCCGTGGCGACGGTGCGCCCGTCCTTGAGCACGGTGATCCGGTCGCCGATCTCGCGGATCTCCTCGAGCCGGTGGGAGATGTAGACCACGGCGACGTCGTGGGCGGTGAGGTCGCGGATGACCCCGAAGAGCCGCTCGACCTCCTCGTTGTCCAGGACGGCGGACGGCTCGTCCATGATGATCAGCTTCGCGTCCTGGGACAGCGCCCGCGCCATGCTGACCATCTGCTGCTGCGCCGCGGACAACGAGCCGACCTCGGAGGTGGGCCGGATCTCGGGGTGCCCCAGCCGGGTGAGCAGCTGCGTGGCCGCCCGGTTCGCGGCCGCGGGGCGGGTGATCCCCAGCCGCGCGGTCTCCCGGCCGAGGAAGATGTTGTCGGCCACGGTGAGGCCGGGCACCAGGTCGAGCTCCTGGTAGATCGTGGCGATGCCCAGGCGCATGGCGGACTGCGGGTCGTGCAGCGAGACCTGCTCGCCGCGCCAGGTGATGGTGCCCTCGTCGGGCTGGTGGGCCCCGGCCAGCACCTTGATCAGCGTGGACTTGCCGGCGCCGTTCTGGCCGAGCAGGCAGTGCACCTCGCCGGCGCGGACGTCCAGGTCGACCCCGCCGAGGGCGCGGACACCGGGGAACGTCTTGACGATCCCGTGCATCTCCAGCAGCGGGGCCGTCACGGGCACGCACCCGTCGGAAGGTCATTCACATCATCACCCGGGACTTTTGCTCATCGTTGACCATTAGTCGGCGCAGCCGAGAACATATGTCCGCGGTCACACGCGGTCAAGGGCCGCCGGTCCCGGTTATCGGAATGAGATGAAAGCTCCACCCGGTCGTGCCGAGTGGGCCCCGGGAGGGGGCCGCAGAGGCGCGACGCAACGGCTCAGCGCGTCAGGGGGACCGCTCTCGGCCGAGGCGACCCGGAGGGTCGCAGCGCTACCGGGCCAGCGCCTCGACGACGGAGTCCTCGTCCAGGAACCCTTCGATCGCCATCAGGGCCGCACCCACGCGACCGGATCGGTCGGGGGCCTCGCTGACGGTGATGTCGAGCGCCCGGGCGGCCAGCGGCATCGAGCGCCGGTAGACCGCCTCTCGGATGCCCGCGAGCAGCGGGACGCCGGCGCGCGCGACGCCGCCGGTCATGACGATGCGGTGCGGGTTGAAGAAGTTCACCAGCGCGGCGAGCACCGTGCCGATGGTGCGGCCGGCGTTGCGCACCAGCTCGAGGGCGGCGCCGTCCCCCTGCGCGGCGAGCTCCACGACGGCGCGCACGCTGTCGACCGGGAGGCCGGCGGCGAGGGCGTCGCGCAGCAGGGCGCCTCCCCCGGCGATCGCCTCGAGGCAGTTCTCCTGGCCGCAGCGGCAGGTCACCGTGCGCCCGTCGGGCTGGGCGACGTGGATGTGCCCGATGTCGCCGGCGCTGCCCTGCGCACCGCGGTACACCTGCCCGTCGACGATGACCCCGCAGCCGATGCCCGTCCCGACCTTGACCACGAGCAGGTCCTGCGACGACCCCGCGACGCCGATCTCGCCCAGCGCCATGACGTTCACGTCGTTGTCGACGTAGACGGGGCACTCGTAGCGCCCGAACGCGCTCGGGATCGGGTAGTCGTGCCAGCCCGGCATGATCGGCGGGTGCGACGGCCGGCCGGTCGAGAACTCCACGGGTCCGGGCACGCCGACCCCGACGGCGCACACGTCGGCCGGTGTCACGCCCGCCTCCCCCAGCACCTTCTGCGCGAGCCGGTCCACCTCGGCGAGCACCGGGCCGGGCCCCTCGGCGATGTCGATCGGGTGGCCCACGGTCGCGAGGATCTGCGCGGAGAGGTCGGTGACCGCGACGTCGACGCTGGTGGCCCCCATGTCGACGGCCAGCACGCACCCGGCCCGGCTGTTGAACTGCAGCAGGGTCGGCGGGCGGCCGCCCGTGCTCCAGCCCCGCCCGCCCTCCTCCAGGAGGTTGGCGGCGATCAGCTGGTCCACCCGCGCGCTCACCGTGTTGCGGGAGGCGCCGGTCAGCGCGACGAGCTCCGCCCGGCTGCGGGCACGACCGGTCCGCACGTGCCGGAGCAGCGCGCCGGCCGAGGCAGAGGTGTGCGCCACGCCGCCATAGTGGCACGCGGAGACGCCGGTACCGGCGCGTCCGCCCGGGCGGTCACCTCTCCGAGGTGCGCGGCGTCGGGACGGTTGACGCGCGGGCCGGTGGGCACTGAGCCACCGACCGAGCAGCTGGTTGAGCTCTGGACGAGCATCCCCGACGAACGAGCGAGGTACCCATGGGCCTGCCCATCACCCTGTCCGAGATCGCCCCGCGCATCTCCGCCGGCGCCTTCATCCTCAACAGCGGGCTCGGCAAGCGCGGCGCCGACGAAGAGGCCGCCGCGGGCATGCACGGCTTCGCGGCCGGCACCTACCCGTTCCTCAAGTCGATCCCGCCGCAGCAGTTCGCCCAGGGCCTCGCGACCGCGGAGATCGTCGTCGGAGGCCTCCTGCTCACCCCGTTCGTGCCGACCTTCGTCGCCGGAGCGACCCTCACCGCCTTCTCCGGCGGGCTGCTCGGCCTGTACCTGAAGACGCCGGGCATGCGGAAGCCGGGCAGCCTGGCGCCGACCGAGCAGGGCCTCGCCATCGCCAAGGACAGCTGGCTCCTCGGCATCGGCATCGGGCTCATGACCCGCGGCCTCATCGAGCGCAAGCCGCGGGTGACGGTCAAGAAGGCCAACAAGCTGGCGAAGAAGCAGGCGAAGCAGGCCGCGCGGGAGGCGCGCCGGGCCGCGAAGTGAGCCGTATGGTTGCCCGGTGAGCGAAGTGGCGTTGCTGCTGCAGGTGGTCGCGCTGCTCGTCGGCGTCCCCGTGTTCTTCGCACTGCTCGGCCGGCGGGCACGCCGGCGCGGGCTGGGCTACGCGGTCATGTCCCCGCTCGAGGAGGTCTTCGCCCCGGGGTCCCACCGCGCGAACGTGGAGGTGCACGCGCACGTCGAGCGGGCCGCCCCCAGCCCCGGGGTGGCACCCCGCCGGTGACGCGGGTCAGCCGGCGGGCAGGTGGACGGTGGTGACCAGCCGGCGGCGCCGTCCGCCGCCCGGGCCGTTCGCCATGCGTGCGCGCAGCGCCTCCCGCAGGTCGCCGGCCAGCTCGTCGAACTCCTCGTCGGTGACCCACACGGCCACCTGCCGGTAGCCCACCCGGTCCGCTGCCGGGTCGAGCCCGACGCCGTCCGCCGAGGCGCGGGCGACGTACCTCTCGAAGTCGGCCAGCAGCCCGGCCACGAAGACGGTGAACGCGCGCCGGTGCTCGTCGGCCGTCATCGCGGCGGCCTCGTCGGGCCCGACCGAGGCGGCCGCCAGGTCCAGCCGGTAGCTGCGCTCCGCCGCCCCGCGCACCTTGCGCTCCCCCACCACCTCGAGGACGCCGGCGTCGGCCAGGACGCCGACCTGCCGGTAGAGCGTCGCCTGCGGGACGTCGGGCAGCTCGGCATGCAGATCCGCGGTGGTCAGCGTGCGCTCCCCGAGGAAGGCCTGGACGACGCGCAGCCGCACGGGGTGCAGCAGCAGCTCACCGCTCGGCACGCGACCTCCCACCGTTCTCGCGATTGACAACGTTCTCACCATCGAGAATAGTGAGGTCATGGCCCGCGTGCAACTGACACCCACCACCGTGACCGTCCGTCTCACCCGCGCGGAGAAGTTCTGGGGCCTCCTCCGCGACGTGGAGTTCGACCGCGCCGCCGTCCGGGAGGTCGACGTCGTGCAGGAGCCCCTGTCGGCCGCGCGGGGCCTCCGCGCTCCCGGTCTGGCCTGGCCCGGCGTGCGGAAGATCGGCACCTGGCGACGGCCCGGCGAGCGCATACTGGTCTCCGTGCGCAGGGGACGGCCCGCCGTCCGGCTGCGGCTGGCAGGCGCGCGCTACGACACCGTGCTGGTGAGCACGGACGACGCCGCCGCACTCGCCGGCGCCCTCGCCTGACGTGCGGGAGCTCCCCCTGCGGGTGCCCGGCGACAACCCGCTGAACGGCACGCTCACGCTGCCGGCCGGCCCGCTCCCAGCCCCGGCCGTCCTCATCGCCTCGGGCTCGGGCCCGCTCGACCGCGACTCCGACCACCGGCGCGCCCGCTTCGGCGTCGCCCGTCAGCTGGCCCACGCGCTCGCCGCCGGCGGGCTCGCCTCGCTCCGCTACGACAAGCGCGGGGTCGGCGAGAGCCCCGGCGACTGGCGGACCGCCGGCCTGTTCGACAACGTCGACGACCTGGGCCGCGCCCGTGAGGCGCTGGCGACGCGCGACGAGGTGGACGCCGACCGCATCCTGCTCGCGGGGCACAGCGAGGGAGCGATCCTCGCGGCCGCGCTCGCCGGCCGCGGCGCCCCGACCGCCGGTCTGGTGCTGCTGTCGATGTCGGCCACCCGCGGCGACGAGCTGCTGCTCTGGCAGGCACGCCGCATCGCTCCCACCCTGCCGACGCCCGTCCGCGGGCTGCTCCGGCTGTTCCGGGTGGACCTGGCCAGGAAGGTCGCGGCCAACCACGACCGCATCCGCGCCACCACCACCGACGTCGCACGGATCGGCGGCGCCCGGCTCAACGCCCGCTGGCACCGCGAGTTCCTGGCGCACGACCCGCGCGAGGACCTCCGCCGGGTGACGGTCCCGGTCCTGGCGCTCACCGGTGCGAAGGACCTGCAGGTCGACCCCGCGGACCTCCCCGTGATCGAGGCGACGGTCCCCGGACCGGTCACCGCGGTGCTGGTCCCCGACCTCACGCACACCCTGCGCACCCAGGCGGGACCGCCGTCGCTGGGCGCCTACAAGCGGGAGATCCGCGGGCCGGTGAACCAGGACGTCCTGGCAACCGTGGTCACGTGGTGTCGGGAGGTCACCGGCCTCACCTGAACACCCGAGGAGGTCCGCCGTGCCGCACCGGCTCCGCTCCGCACCCGTCCACCGGTTGACCGCAGGAGCGGCCACGCTGCTCCTGGCCGCCGGCCTCGCCGCGTGCGGCGGCTCCGGCGACGACGACGCCGCCGCCGGGTCCTCGTCCCCGGCGAGCTCGACCACCGAGGAGGCGCCGTCGTCGGCCGGCGAAACCACGAGCGCCGCCCCCACCTCGCCGTCCGAGCAGGAGAGCGAGGCGGTGACCGTGACCGCGAGCGACTTCGCGTTCTCGGTCGACGAGGACACGTTCACCGCCGGGCAGGTCGTGTTCACGCTCGTCAACGACGGCGGCTCCACCCACGACCTGGTCATCGAGCGCGACGGTCAGGAGGTGGCGGCGGCCGACGCCGTCGACCCGGGCCAGACGTCGACGGTCGCGGTGACCCTCGAGCCGGGCCGGTACGTCCTCTACTGCTCGATCGCCAACCACCGGGCGATGGGCATGGAGACCACCATCGAGGTGAGCTGATGACCGCGCCGCCCGTCACCGACCACCGCCGGGCCACCGGGCTCCTCTGGGCCCTGCGCCTCGCCGGCGCGGCACTCCTGGCCGCGATGGGGTGGATCCACCTGGACCTCTGGGGCGACGGCTACCGGTCCATCGACGTCATCGGGCCGGCGTTCCTGCTGAACACGATCGCGGGCTTCGGCCTGGCGGTCCTGCTGCTCGTGATCCCGCGCGCCCTGGTCACCTGGGTCGCCGCGGTCGGGGCGCTCACCGCGGCCGGGACGCTCGGCGGCCTCCTGCTCGCCACCACCGTCGGGCTCTTCGGCTTCACCGAGTCGACCGCGGCACGCCTGTGGTGGGAGTCGTTCTGGGTGGAGCTCGCGGCCGTCGTCGTCCTGGCCGTCCTCGCGGTCCTCGGCCGGCGACGGGCGTGACCGGGACGGGAGGGGCGCGCCCCTCCCGTCCAGGTTCGGCTCACCCGAAGCCGC